>JANMWU010000079.1:0-1617 GCA_031380785.1 Gemmatimonadaceae bacterium | reverse complement strand
CAGGCGATTCAGGTCGGAAAAGCGTCGGGTCTCATCCCCTGATATCGTCCGAAAGGATGATTTGCGTGATCGGCGCGCAAAATCATACCAACGGGTGACACCGCAAGTCCGCCAGGCGACGTAGCGTGGCGCTCACTTTCTCAACACAAGGAGCGCACATGAAGCAGACGATCATGAAGTACGGATTCCGGGCGGGCGCCATTTTGTCGGCTCTGATGGTGGTAACCCTCGGCGTCGGGAAGCTGGTCGGATGGGAGGACCATGGATACGGCGGCATGGCCGTCGGCTACACGACGATGGTGCTCAGTTTCATGCTGATCCACTTCGGAGTCCGGTCGTACCGGGACACGGTCATGGGCGGCCAGGTGCGGTTCTGGCCGGCGCTTCGCGTCGGGCTGTTGATCGCGCTGATTGGCTCGGCCTGCTATGCGGTCACCTGGCAGGTGGTCTCCCCATTCCTGTTTCCAGATTTCGCGCAGAAGTACGGAGTGCAGGCAGTGAAGCAGGCAGAGGCGCGCGGGGCATCGGTTGCGGAGGTGCAGAAGATTCGCGACGACATGGCGAAATTCGTGGTGATGTACAAGAATCCGCTCTACAATTTCGGAATGACGATTCTGGAGCCGTTGCCGGTCGGCCTGCTCATGTCGCTGATCAGTGCGGGCGTGCTGTCCAGGAAGCGGCGTGAACCGCTGTCCACTCTGGGCACTGCGATGTCCTGAAAGCGGGAAAGCGGGCGCGGGTTACTGGGTCTAAGTCGTTGTGCGGCAACGCGATCGCTTCGGGTACGGGTTATGCAAATGTCTTCCATCGACGGGACCGTTCCTGTCATTACCCGGAGTGGCACCATGATCCGTCGATCGTTCGCGATGCTCACCGCGCTCTCATTCGCCGTGATGGCTCCGGCCGTGACCGCGACGGCACAGTCCCGCGACCCGTTCCCCCAGTACCCTGGCGATCAGGACCGCTATTCGGCGGACCAGCTCGACAATCTGGTTGGCTCGATCGCGCTGTATCCGGATGCGCTGCTGGCACAGGTGCTCGTCGCTGCCACCTTCCCCGACCAGATCGAGGATGCGGCGCGATTCGTTCGCGCCAATGGCACCGCGGACATCGATGACCAGGCGTGGGATGTGAGCGTGAAGGCGGTGGCCCACTATCCGTCGGCTCTGAACATGATGGCGGACAAGTCCGACTGGACCACTACTCTCGGTCGCGCGTACGCCACGCAGTCGAGTGAAGTGATGGCGGCCGTGCAGCGGATGCGCGCAATGGCCGACCACCAGGGCAACCTGCGCACTACACCGCAGCAAACTGTCTCACGCGATGCTGACGACTATGTCATCGCGCCAGCGCGGGATCGCGTGATCTACGTGCCGGTGTATGACCCGTACGCGATCTATACGCGCCCGATCTTTGGCCTGGATTACTACGGCTCGTTCTGGTCGTGGGGCGTTGGCTTTCCGATCGGCAGCTGGCTGTCGTATGACTGCAACTGGCGTTCGCGCGCCGTTTACTACAACGGGTGGGATCGGCAGTACTACGGGTATGCCGGAGGATGGCGTGCACGCTCGGCGCCGTACATCCACATCTCGAACGTGTACGAGAATCCGCGCTATC
>JANMWU010000056.1:0-3842 GCA_031380785.1 Gemmatimonadaceae bacterium | reverse complement strand
CCCGACGTCACGCTCATCTGCGTCGACACCCGCACGCCGGACCTCGCGCTGGAAGCGATGCGGCGCTCGATGGAGCAGGTGCGTTTCGGTCAGGTGATCCTGTTCAGCGACGCAACTACGATCGCTGATCTGCCTGCCGGCATCGATGGTGTCGAAGTTGTGATCGACTCCATCTCGGCATATTCGACGTTCATGCTGCGCGGTCTTTTGCCGCACATCATGACATCACACGTGCTGGTGGTGCAGTGGGACGGTTACGTGGTGGACGCAGCGCAGTGGGATCCGAAATTCCTCGAATACGATTACATCGGTGCGCTGCTGCGCGGCGTTCCGACCAATCGCATGGTGGGCAACGGCGGCTTCTCACTGCGCAGCCGGCGCCTGCTGGAGGCGACGCAGGGTCCGGAATTCCTGATCGAAAACCCGGAGGACCTCTGCATCTGCCACACCAACCGTGAGCGGCTGGAAGAGGTACACGATATCCGGATCGCGCCGGCGGATCTGGCGCAACACTTTTCCTACGAGCGCATCAAGCCGTCGTGCGACACGTTCGGCTTTCACGGCCTCTTCAACATGCATGAGGTCCTGAGCTCGCAGGAGCTTGATGTCCTGCTGCGACAGATCCCGGACCAGGTGGCGCACACGGTTGACGCTCGCGATCTGTGCCGAACGCTGATCGGACAGGGCCAACTCGAGGCGGCGGGCGTGATCCTCGCCAAGCGCAAGGCGCTGGGCCTGTGGGACAACCGCACATTTCGCCTGCGCTGGCAGCACTCGTTCGCGCGGCTGAATCGCCTCATGCGCCGACACGGCTGAACGCACACGCGTCAGCGCCAGACCAACGTGTGACGTAGTAAGGGTCTTGCCTACCGCCGTTCCGGAGCGAGAATGCACAGATCGTTTGCTCACGCCACAGCCCCACTGCACATGCGTCGCGCGTCCATCGTGCTGACTCTCACCTTCGCCGCCGCGTTCGCGCGTGCCGCGGCGCAGGGTACTCCACCGACAACGACGCCGACTCCCGCGACGGAACGTCAGCGAAGCTACGATCGCCAGTTTGAAGTGCTGGAAAAGAAACTCGATGACCTCGAATGGCGCGCGCGCACCGAAGACATCGCGATCATGGACAAGTGGTGGATCACGAGCCCGAAGCCGGCTCGCACCACCAATCCCACGGGCCAGGGTGCGGGCAATCCGCTGAAGATTCCGGTCTACTCGTTCATTCCGAAATCACTCGGCACGCGCAAAGGGCCGATGCTGATCCTGATTCACGGTTACGTGCACGGCTCATTCGATCGCTATTACTCGCACATCCTGCGTGAATTGCTGGAACAGGGCTACGTGGTGGTCGCGCCGGAATACCGCGGCAGCACGGGCTACGGCGGCGAACTGTATAACGCCATCGATTACGGCGGCGGCGAAGTGGAAGATGTGAAAGCGGCGCGCGACTGGGCGGTCGAAAACCTGCCGAACGTCGATCCGGCACGCGTCGGTGTGCTGGGCTGGAGTCACGGCGGATATCTCACGCTGTTTCAGGCGTTCAACTATCCGGATGCCTATAAGGTTGCGTATGCGGGCGTGCCGGTGAGCGATCTGGTTCAGCGCATGGGATACAAGGGGCCGGACTATCAGTCGACGTTTACGGAGTTCATCGGGAAGAGCGCCGTTGATGACCCGGCCGAGTATCGCAAGCGGTCACCGGTGAACTCGGTGGAGAAGCTGCGCATTCCGCTGCTGATTCATACCAACACAATCGATGAAGATGTGAACGTGATGGAAGTGCAGCATCTGATCGAGGCGCTGAAGGCGGCGGGGCGGCACTTCGAGTACAAGATTTACGAAGCGGCTCCCGGCGGCCACGAATTCAATCGCATCGATACAAAACTGGCCCGTGAGTCGCGGAAGGAAGTCTGGGCGTTCCTGGCGCGCTACCTTCATCCCGGAACGTGATTGTATTCGAGGTGGACCGAACTGCTTTGACGCAAAGCCGCGAAGACGCCAAGCTGTCTGCGTAGATATTGGCATCGTTGCCTCGCGCGATCATCTGCGGAATGCTTTTGGAACTGCGCGCGTGAGGCAGTTTCCAAAAAGCTCTTGAAGTGAAGCGCGATGAGCTGATGGAAGAATTGCGCGCAGACAGCTTGGCGTCTTCGCGGCTTTGCGTCAAAGCAGTTCGCAGTTGCACTTTTACGGCCGTCGCAGTTTTGCGATTCCCAGTTGCAATTCCAAAGAAGGTCATCGACTCGTAACAGCGATAGGTTGAAGCAATGCTGACCAAGCCAATTGCAGCTTTTGTTCTCTCCATGCTGTTGTCCGGGACAGCTGAAGCCCAACAAACGACGCTGCCGGAAGTGAAAATCCGGTGGGATCGGATGTGCCAGATACGGAAGGAAAAGTTCGATCACATCCTCCCTGAAGCGATGCGGGAGAATGGGGTTGATATGTGGATCGTGGCGCAAAAAGAAGGACACGACGATCCGCTGGCGCCGATCCTGGGGCCCGGATATACAGGCACCGTCGGCTACTTCATCTTCACCGACCGCGGTGGCGATCACATCGAGCGGGCGGCGCTTGGCATCGAGGATCATCATCGCGAGTTGTGTGGCGCGTATGACATTCCTGATGGCGATGCCGATCTGCTGAAGTTCGTTGCGGCGCGCAATCCGAAGCGCATCGGCATCGACATGTCGGCCGAGATGGGACTCGCGGACGGACTCACGCACACGCTGCATGAACAGATGGTGAAGGCGCTCGGTCCGCAGTTCTCATCGCGGCTGGTAAGTGCCGAGAAGATGATCTCGGACTTTTCGTCACGCCGGACGGCGTCGGAGATCGTGGCGTTTGGCGAGGCGGGCGAGATGGGTCGGCAGATTGCCGAGCGTGCGCTGTCGAACGAAGTCATCACGCCTGGCGTGACGACGCTGGCTGATGTGGCGTGGTGGATCGAGCAGCAGCAATACGAGCGTCACCTCGGCTCGTCATTCAATGTGCCGTCGGTCTATGTCACGGGTCCGAATGGCATCGAAGCGACGAGTAACGATCGCATCATTCAGCGTGGCGATCTGATCATGCTGGACTTTGGCGTCGGCTATCTCACGATGTGGACCGACCAGAAGCGCATCGCCTACGTGCTTAAGCCGGGCGAAACGAAGTTGCCGGAGAGCTATCAGCGCGCGTTTGATAACGCGGTGAAGGTTCGCGACGTGATCCATCGTACGGCGCGGCCGGGAAAGGTGGCGCAGGTGATGATGGACGGGCTGAATGCGGCGATTGTGCAGGCGGGCATCACGCAGATGCGCGGGTTCAATCAGCCGCGCGCCGATGCCAGCGTGGAGTTCATCATCGGCTGCCATTCAACCGGAGACTGGGGCCACGGCATCGGGCCGTCGATGGCATTCTTCAATCCGGGACGACTGACGTACGAGATGCGTCCGTCGAATCTGTTTTCGATCGAACTGTTCGCCTACACGCCGATACCGGAATGGGGCGGGAAGAAACTGCGTATCCCGCTCGAGGATGATGCGACCATCACCACGCGCGGCGTGGAATGGGTGTATCCCGTGAACCCGCGCATCATCCTCGTCAAGTAAAGCACTGCGTGGTGCGAACGATCAGAAGCTGACTTTCCTGATCGTGATGTCGCCGTTGCCCGATCGCAGTTCAAGGCGCTCGCCACCGTTGCCAAGTGTGCCGCGGATGCGGCGTGGATCGATGCGGCCTTCGACGCGCATCGGCAGTTCGCTCGAGATTGCACCGTTGCCGGTTGAGCCTTCCAGCTCCGCACCAAAGCCGCTGGGTACCGAAAGCACGATGCGGCCGCTGCCGGTGGAGAATGACATTTC
>JANMWU010000052.1:0-4907 GCA_031380785.1 Gemmatimonadaceae bacterium | reverse complement strand
ACGTCATTATCGGTTGCGGTGCGCGTATACTCGGGCCGATCCGAATTGGCCGCGGTGCAATGATCGGCGCGAACGCGGTCGTGCTCACCGACGTTCCCCCCGGCGCGACCGCCACTGGCATTCCGGCAAAGATCCAGCTTGGCGATCCGGCCGCAGATCCGACAAATCTCGAACTGAATTGACGTTACGTCGCGCCAAGCGCGCGCGTGTGTCGCAGCGGCCCGTGCGCAATCAGCGTCAGCGACGCTCGAGAATGAGAATGACTCCCCGCCCGCCGGGAATTGCTATGTCAGCTCCAGGCACGTAGTTGCCGGCCGTCTGAAATTTCTCGATCGCCGGCACGCGAATCCGGGTCGTTGTGGGATCCAGACCCAACGCCTTCCAATCGATCGTCAGCTTCACCCGCGCATCATCCGATCGCCACGACCCGAGCGCGATCATCGCCGAACCCGGCTTCGTCCAGGTCGTCGCGAGCACGTCAGAGTCACCGGTTTTCACTGGATCCGCGCCTGACCACCAGCCGTGCATGCGGCTCTGCTGAATGCCGAAATCGTCCCACGCTTTCCACAGCGGCGTCGGATCGCCGGCCCACGGCAGTCGCGCGGTCATGCCCATCGTCATGCCGCGCCACGGATTGCCGCCCTTCTCGAGCATTTCGCCCATCAGGCCGAACGGAATTCCCGAAATCTCCACCAGCCAGTAGTCAGGCCGCGAGTCGTAGTCGAAATACTCACCGAACCAGAGTCGATTGATGTGCGGGAAGTGTTCGAGATACAGGTTCGCACTCGATGCATAGCCGTCGCGCGGGTTGTACTGATTCGCACTGTGCAGATCGAGCAGCGCTTGGCGGTTGCTGCGATCGAGCGTCTTGCGCACACGCTTCATGGTGAGCCGGTCGAAGGCGACATCGTCCAGATATAGCCCGTCGATGTGCTCATGTTTCACCAGCCAGTCGAGTCCTTCGATGTAGAAGTTGTGCCAGCGTGACACGCCGCTGTTCACCACCGCCGCATCCTTGATCTCGGGCACGTGCCAGGCGGCGATGTAGTCGTCGCCCAGATGCTCCTGCAGCCAGGAGAAGCCGCCACCCGGTCCGTGCGAAAGCACCTCGTCGCCAAGCGAGCGGAGCGCGAACATCTCCGGCGCATGGTCGGTGAGTTCGCGCACGGTGTAGTAGATCTTCGTCCGAAGCCCGAGCGCATGCGACGAGTCGATGTAGTTGCGCATGGCCTCCGTTTCGATGAACGGATAGTTGATCCACGGATTGATCCGATTGGCGTGATGCACGTTGATCGTGTTCGCGCCGCGTCGCTGCACGGAATCGAGCGGTACAAAGGCATGGAAGAATCGCGTGCTCCACTGCCCTTGCGTGTCGAGCGGCTTGAACGGCGTGATCATCAGGCGGAAATCGAAACGCAGCGAATCACCGGCCTCGATCACATGGCTGCCGCTGTAACACGAGACAAGCACACGCTCGCCGGTGCGCGTGATGTCGCAACCACCCTTGCCGTCGTTTGCCCAGGAGCGCGGCGCAATCAGCGGCTTCGAGAGATAGAAGTTGGTGTTCAGTGGACGGACGTAATGTTCATCCTTGAGCGTGAACTGGATGCCCGCATTGACGTCGCCGAGCCACGCCGCGTCCTGATTCTTCTTCGCGACGTCCCAGGTCCAGTGGAAGTCTTCGAGGCGATATCCGCCCTTCTGGCCCAGCCCCATCATGTATTTCGCAGCGTCGGCTTTGAGCGGGATCTCAAACCGAACATTGCTTAGCGATGTGCGACGCGTCGCCTTGAGCGCGACGCGATACTCGGCGGTGCCGTCGAATTCGAGCGTCGCATCTGTCTGCAGTTGCAGCGCGCCGGCTGACAGGCCCGATTCCCACGCCACTGCACCGGCGGCCTGTTTTCTGATTCGCGGCGGCGGGCCACGCCATTTCACATCACGGTCCGCAGAGTCGCGCACAAGCATTCGCACCGGCGCGCTCAGAATCTCGCGGGCAGTGGTTCCAATTGCGGTGTTATTCGGTGAAAAGTACGACTGGATGCTGATCGGCATGCCGTCATTCCCGAACGTGAATGATCGGCCGAGCAGAGCGATTGTCGAGCCACTCACGCGCAATGGTGTGTACGGTGCCGCGACCTCGTCGTCGGCCGCCAGCTGCGAATTCAGCCAGCGCAGTCGCGTCAGGTTGGCCGGTGCATCGTCGCCGTGATTGACGATGATCCCGGCTCCGACGTGCAGTGTCACGCGTACCGACTGTTCGGTCGCACCTTTGGCGCCGAGCGTGATGGTACCGTCGTAGTCACCCGGGGCAGTCGATGTCGGCAGATCGAGTCCGAACCACAGCGCCTGCACCCGCCCCGAATCGACGTGCACCGCACGCGTGAATCGCTGTCCTGACCAGTCGGTGCCCTCGAGATTGAATGGCGTCACCGAGGGCGCCGGAATCACCTGCGACCCTCCGCGACGGCGAAACGGGCTGCTACGATAGCGCAGCGAATCGAGCGCCGTGCGATGCGCCCAGACGCCGATCTGGAATGTGTAGTACTCGCCTCGAAGGGCCGTGCCCGCGAACGGGCGATACGCGCCGCGCGCCGCCCACACCGCAGGAATGTCTTTCGACATCCGGATAGAGCGTGAGCGATCCTCGGCGAACGCGAGGAACGGTGCCCGCGGATTCGCGGTGCGCAGCGCTGAAAGCTCGGCCGCAGTCGCGATGTACTCCATCGGCGTGAATTGCGAGAACTCGTTAATGGCATCGAAGCCGATCATCGTGGCTACGGGCATCGCGCGCGAAACATCGCTCGGAGCGCCGCCGGTCTCGAGTCCATTCGCCGAGAGCCATTTCGGATCGCCGGTCGGTTCAACCGCGCGGTAGGTGATCTTCGGATAGTTGGAACGGAATGTTCCGGTGTACGGCATGTAGTAGACGTAGTACTCGCCGGGTACGGTGGCCTGAAACACGATATCACCGAACTCGCGATTGACGGCGAGCCGAAATACGTTGCGCACGCGCTGATTCGTCGCCGCTGCGACAACAACGACGTTGATCTTCTCCGGCATCGAATCGCGACGGCGCCACGGAATGTGCGCCAGGACGGCATCGGACGCGGTGTTCACGCGAACCACGGCGCGATGATTGCCGAGCGAATCGGCTTCCCAGACGCCGACGCCGTATCGAAGGCTGTCGCGCTTGATGATCGTCGCACGGGCCGCCCTATCCCACCACGCCATGATCACGGCCCCTTCGGCACCGACCGCGACACGAGGCGGCGTCCACGCGGCGATGCGCTCCTCGGCTTCCGATGATCGACCCAGGTGCTGAAGCGCCCAAAGTGGCAGAATGTCGCTGGATGTACCGCTCGTCCGGGTGCTCGCGGCGATTCGCGACCAGAGAGCTGCCGTGCGTGTGCTGTCACCGCGGTGAAGATACAAGTCGGCCAGAATCCAGTCTTCCAGTCGTTCATCGGTATCGGCGTCGTATGGTTTCCCACTGCCCAGGCGCTCGGGCCACTCACGCGCCGCCGCGATGCGTGCGGCAGCGGCGTCCCAGCGCGATGCGGAGATGTCCTGAATCGCCAATTGCAACTTCGCCGCACGGTGCAGCACGCGACCGTCACCAGCGCCTTCGTACGGCAGCACGGATAGCGTCGACAGCAGCGCGTCAGCGTCGCCGTACAGTCGTGCGGCGAGATACACCTTGGCCAAAGTCAGACCGAGGATGTAGTTCGCCGGAAAGCGCTGGCGGTATCGTCTCAGTACGGGGATGGCCTGCTGCGAAATGCCGCGTGTCAGCAACTCGTCGGCGAGCAGTTTCGCGTATCGCCACTCGGTCGAATCGAGCGCGCTCGCACGCTCCAGATCGTGGACATGATTGCTGAGGCCGAAATTCGGCAGCGACGCGCGAACTGCGTATGCCGGTGCGTAGTCGGGCCGATCCTGCATATCCCGCAATTTGAACCACGCGTCGCTTTCGTCACCCATCGCCCATGACGCCAGGCCGCGATAGTACAGCAACTTCCAGTGCGGCGAGCCCGACGCCTGCAATTCGACCGTCCGCAGCGCCTGCATCATTTCCGGCCGAAACGGAAATACCATCCGTGGCGAGAGGGCGTTCGCGCGTGCGATGAGCGAGTCAGCACTCGCGTCGCGGTCAATCAGCAGCGCCGCGCGCCAGTACAGCGCTTCGGGATGATCACCGACCGCTTTCAACACGCGTTCGGCAACGTCGATATCCCCTACGTCCGCATACCACGCCGCGAGTTCGAGCAGCACCTGCTCTGGCAGCTCAGCGCGTATCCCGCTGCGCAATCGCGACTCGAGCGCCGGGTCACGTGACGCGAGCAATCGCTCGAGCCGCGCCTGATGACTTAAGGGATCACTTGTCTCCAGAAGTGCAATGGAGGCGTCACGCATGACGATGTCACCACGCTTGCGCCCGACCACGATGCGCACCGCCAGAGCATCCGGATTCCCGGCATCCGTTGACAACGCCTTCTCCGCGTTGTCCGCAGCACCTGCCAGATCGCCCCGCGCCAACGCAACGTGCGCGAGCTGAATCAGAGCCGCGAGGCGAAACTCGGCGTGCTGCGCCGCCAGTTGGAAGCCATCGGTGGCGTCTGCGACGTTGCCGAATTTTCGGTTGGCGATGCCGTAGTAGTAGTTCGCCGCAGCGTCATACGTATCGATACTGAGCGCTGTTCTGGCACACCGCAGTGCCGCGTCGTAGGCACCGGCACGGATCCAGAGCATCGTACGGTCGACCAGTGCCGGCACGAAGAGCGAGTCGCGCGCGAGGGAACTGTCGATGTACGCGGTGGCACGGAGATACTCGCGCTGCCGTATCCATTCCCGGCCCTGCGCGTGAAGTCCGACGGCTGACGTCCAGTCGAGCCGCGGCGGCGCAT
>JANMWU010000016.1:0-1683 GCA_031380785.1 Gemmatimonadaceae bacterium | reverse complement strand
GGTCTCATTCGCGATCGACGAACGTGAGTGCGCGCGCCCACGGCTCGGCAAGTCCGAGATCGGCAATGAGTCGATTCAGCAGCGGCAGGTCCAGCGTCTCGCGACTGACGTCAAGCATGCGAGCGATATCACGCAGATGCCGGTCGGAACCGCCCTGTTGGGTGACGCGCAGTTTGTAGACGATGACATACTCGATCGGCGCGAAGCGAACCCGCTCGCCCTGAATCTCGCGCTCCACGCCGCCCGAGAGCGCCCACGCCTGGAGCGGATCGCTGCCAGCGAGATACACATCCGCGCGCATGGCCGAGTCATTGTGAATTACGTTGAAGTGGCCGTGAGCCGTACGAGCGCGCTCTGATTCGATGACCTCGACCGGTGGACAGTAGAACTCGTCTGGTGACCACAGACCAGTGAACGTCTCCGATGCCGTATCACCGAGCCGGATGACCAGGTCTACGTCGAGCGTAAGTCGCGGATGTCCGTACACGATGGCAGCGAGTCCACCGGTGACGACGTAGTCAATTCGCGCGCGGTTGAGCGGCGCAATGAAGAGCCCAACGAGGCTAGGCTCCGGCGTCACGCATCAGCTCCCGGACCCGCAGCGCCACCTGTGCAGTGGAGTATTCCGGATTGCGAGCACGCACGCCGCTTGACAGCACCTCGCGTGTCTGAACCCAGAGCGCATGCGCAACCCGAACCTTCTCGTCGGCTGTCATGGCACGGATCCGTTCGGCCTGAAATGCGAGAGCGGTGGTCATTTGCGGAATATCGCTGCTGTGCAAACGCGCGTGCAACAACTGAACGTGATGCGGCAGTGCGTGCAGGGCCTGACGGCCTGCCATTTCGCGATCTGCTCCCAGCTCGTAACGCCTTATTGCGCATAGCCTCGCTTCGCGACATCCTGTGCTGGCCACGACTGGCGAAATTGATCACCCCGGCAACTCAATCGTCCCGGCGCATCACCCTGCATCGGTTGCCGTCGCCGGCGCACAAATCCCAGGACATGCATGCGCATCACATCCATCAAGACCTACCGCGTCGACCTGCCGCTCCACGAAGGCAGCTACAAATGGTCCGGCGGCAACTCCGTCGATGTCTTCGATTCGACAGTCGTCGAAATCACAACCGACGCCGGCATTACAGGCTACGGTGAAGTCTGCCCGCTCGGACCAGCGTATCTCCCCGCCTACGCCGCCGGCGCACGCACCGGCATCGCGGAACTGGCGCCGAATCTGCTCGGCCACGATCCCACGGAACTGGCGAACATCAACCGCCGCATGGATCAGCTCCTGCGCGGTCACCCGTATGTGAAGACGGCCATCGACATGGCCTGCTGGGACATCCTTGGCAAAGCGACCGGCCAGTCCGTCGCCACATTGCTCGGCGGACGCGTTGGTGACGATGTCGCGTTGTACCGCGCCATTTCGCAGGACACGCCGGAGAAGATGGCGGCGAAGGTTGGCACGCACCGGGCCGAGGGCTACACGAAGTTTCAGCTCAAGGTCGGTGGTGACCCTGATACGGATATCGAGCGCATCAAGATGGCCGCGGCCCAGCTGCGTTCCGGCGATGTGCTGATCGCCGATGCGAATACGGGCTGGACGCAGCACCAGGCGATGCGGGTGGCCGATGCGGTGCGCGGCGTTGATGTGTACATCGAACAGCCGTGCATGCGATACGAGG
>JANMWU010000936.1:0-2402 GCA_031380785.1 Gemmatimonadaceae bacterium | reverse complement strand
CCGACAGCCGGCCGCGGGGCAGACCGCCGCCCAGCATCACATCGAGCGCGGTCAGCCCGGTGGGCAGCGAGGGTGCGTCGCGCGGGCGCTCCCGTTCCACCACCGTGTCGAGGGCGTGGCGCAGGGCATCGAGGGTGGGGGTGGGGGCGAGGGTGGTGGCAGTGGCGGGAGCAGGCATGTCCGATCGTTGGTGAAGGGGCATGGGACATTACCGAATAAACACCGAAGATCAAGCGTGGCGACAGTGGCGCGAGAAGTGTCGCGACGGTGTTCGAATCGCTGTCTGGTGACTCAGCTGTGACGGGCGTACATACCTTCGCGCCGTGGACCGCCAACTGACTAATCGATGTAGTATTCGTCATACGCATACATCATCGATGGAGACTAACGTGGACGTTGTCACGATTTCGCCCAAGTATCAGGTCGTCATTCCGCGCGCGATACGGGAGCATCTCAAGCTTGTGCCGGGACAGAAAATGCAGGCGCTGATTCATGACGGTCGGGTAGAACTCATCCCGGTTCAGCCCGCCGCCGCCCTGCGCGGCTTTCTCAGGGGCATCGACACCACTGTCATTCGCGACGACGATCGGGTCTGACCACACATGGTTATCGCGCCCAGACTCAACGTGGTCGACTCGTCGGCATGGCTCGCGTATCTCGCAGATGAAAGATCAGCGGCGCAGTTCGCCGACGCCATCGAAGACACCGCGAACCTCGTGGTTCCGACGATCTGCATTCTCGAAGTCTTCAAAGTCGTCACCCGGCAACGCGGCGAGACCGATGCGACGAAGGCGGCAGCCGTCATGCTGCAAGGCCGAGTGGTGGATCTCGATGCCACGCTCGCACTGTCGGCCGCGCGCATCGGCATCGCGCGCAAGCTTCCGCTCGCGGACAGCGTCGTTTACGCAACCGCACAGCAGGCGGGCGCCATTCTGTGGACGCAGGACGATGACTTCACCGGCCTTCCCGACGTGCACTACGTCCCGAAATCACCCCGCTGATTCCCCTCGCAGGAACGCGATCCCCGCCACGATCTGCCACACCGTCATCGGATACGCGGCCACCCGCTCCATGCCGCCCAGCCCGATCCCCAGATAGTTGCCGCTCACGAACAGCAGCGTGGCGAGCAGACCCAGCGCGCCGGCGACGATGCTGAATTTCGTGAGACCGCCGTGCGTGGGTCTCTGCGCGAGCGCCAGGCCAAAAACGATCAGCGCAACGTTGCCCGAGATGAAGTTGACGCCCGCCCCGAGTACGTGGCGTGCGATGTCGGCGTTCTCAGGATAGACACCAACGATGACGACGCCGATGCCGGCCATCGAGAAGAGCAGCACCGCCAGCTCGCGTACCCAGCCGGGTAGGAACGCGTCGCGCGTGAGCACGGCCCCGATGATCATCGTCACGCCCAGCACTATGAACGACAGATTCATCGCCAGATGCCATGGCGAGCAGACGATGTGTGCGCTGCCGGCAGGATAGGCGCCGCAGGCCGTGGCTCCGAGATCGCTGATGTAGTCGGTCCTGAGGCTGAACTGCCGCAGCCATGCGCTCGCGACAACCACCTGCGTGATGAAGAACTGTGCGGCGAATACCCAGGCGAAGGCGCCGGGCCGGACGACGGGAGCGGTTGGTCGAGTCATGCGGACGGGCAGCTGGAGGCGTGAGAGCGGCGGTGCGTCGTGCCGGTACGTGATCAGACACGCCGATGGATGTAACGCCTGTCGGGAATGCTTGCAGTCCCCTGCGAACAAAGGCAGCGTGCCGTCAGCGCAAATGGCGTCGAAGTGATCCTCGCCACGACCCAGGCAAGCAACCCAACTCGAGGAGCTGACATGCCTTCAGACTCACCGCCGATCGGCACCGTCGGCTGGCTCGATCTCACGGTACCGGATGCACCGGCCATCCGCGATTTCTACGCCCGCGTCGTCGGGTGGACGATCACGCCGCTTTCGATGGGCGACTACGACGATTTTGTGATGAACGCGTCGGGCACCGGTGCGCCGACGGCGGGCATCTGTCATGCCCAGGGCAGGAACGCAGGATTGCCGACAGCGTGGCTGATGTACATCACCGTGGCGGATCTGGATGCGAGTCTGGTCGAGTGTGAAGCCGCGGGCGGCCGGCTGATCGCACCGCCGCGCAATGCGGGTGGCACGGCGCGATTTGCGGTGATCGAGGATCCGGCGGGTGCTGCGGTGGCGCTGTATGACACGGGCGTGCGGGACAACAAGTGACGCGCGGCACGCAGCACATTCCATAGTGACACGATTGTGAGACGTCCGGTTTTTGGCGCAACTGAGTCAGCAGACCCGGCGCCGGCGGCGTACAATGGTGCAACGTCCCGCCTTTCTCCCCGCGCTTCGGTCGAGCCATGACTTTGTCCATCACTTCAGTCACCCGTC
>JANMWU010000920.1:0-8171 GCA_031380785.1 Gemmatimonadaceae bacterium | reverse complement strand
AACTCGCACGCCGGCGATGCGACCGGCACCGCCGCCGCGTTCCCGATCCGGCTCGAACCTCGGGCCGCATTCGAGACACTGCGCCTGGCACTGCAGCGCGCGGACTATGACGAAACCACGGTAGCCAAGCGGCTCGGTGGTACGTACCTGACTGGCGTGCCGCGCCTTCGCGAAGGGCGAAAAACGCTCGGCGGAGAGGTAACCGACGCCAACGCTGTATGCATCCGTTTATTCATCGACGGTGAGCGCCTTCCGGCGGATCTGGTGCGGCAGCTCCTCGGAGACGATGCGTATGACGCCTGCATCGCCCTGACTCTGCTGAAAGCTGCCAACGACGACGCCACGCACCTGCTCGCGTCGGTCTTACTCAGTCCCATCCGCGGTCTCTGGCTCGCGTCGGATCGTGTACCGCTGCCGGCGGAGCACGAACAGGTGCAGCCGCAGGACTTCGTTTTCAGCGCCATCAACGAACTGACGGGGCACTTCCTCGATGCGATCGCCGCCGCACCCGGCGCCGATGTACTCGAGCTGTGTGCTGGCACTGGCGTGGCGGCATTGCTGGCGGTTAAGCGCGGTGCGGCAACTGCTGTCGCCGCCGACATCACGCCGCGCTGCGTGCACTTCGCCCGCTTCAACGTGCTTTTGAACGGCATGGAGGATCGCGTTCGCGTTGTGGAAAGTGATTGCTGGAGCGCGCTGGAGGGCGAGACGTTCGATATGATCGTCGCCCATCCGCCGTACGTTCCGGCGCTGGCTCACAAGTTTGACTTTCGCGATGGTGGCGGCGATGGCGAATCGGTCTCGCGCGCCATCATCGAGGGCATACCAGCTCACCTCCGGCGCGGAGGCCGCGTTGTGCTTCGCGCCGCGTTCAGCGACCGCAAAGGCATCACCATCGCGCAACGCATTCGCGGCTGGCTGGGTGCTGCGGCTGACGAGCACGATCTGGTGCAGCTGGAGGCGCTGGAATACGGGCCGATGGATGCATACAAGACGGTCACCAAGGGTGGCGCCGGTTTTGTGGATCTGGAACTCTGGCTCCGTCACTTCGCCGCACTGGGCGTTGAACGATTCGCCATCTGTATTCTTGAACTGCGCCGCGAAGCATTCGGCCGGGCTCCCGTGACCGAACGGCGCGTGCTGGGCAAGTTTCTGAGCCCTGGTTCCGCCGACTGGCATTTCCGCTGGGCCCACTATTACGCGTCGGCAGGTTCAACGGCGGCCGAGCGCCTGGTTGACCAGACACCGCGCGTGCCGGCAGGCGCGCGTCTCGCGGTGCACCTGATCTCCGATGCCGAAGGTTCCTGGCGCAACATGGTTGCGATGGTGGAAACAGACTGGCCGGCGCATGGAGTGGTGAAGGCGCCGCCGCTGCTGCCAACCCTGCTCGAACTGTGCGACGGAACCCGCGCACTTGACGCGTTGCTCGCCGGTCTGCACGACGCCGGATTGATCGACGATGAGGTGGGCCCGACCGAGATCGCGAATCTGGTGGAGTTTCTGGCGGCTGCGGGTGCGCTGGAGTTGCCCGCCTGCCCTCTCCCGCCGCGACCGGAGTGGCGTCCATGAGTGAATAGTTGCAACCAGGCTTGTGCGCCGTGCAAAACCCATGGCGGCGAGCGATGTTGACTTACCGTAGTCCGGCCTTCATGCTTGCCGCCGCGAGGGATGAGTCACGTATCACATGATACCGCGCCCGCTCCGACGACAGTTCCCCATCGGCGCTGCGATGGCGGGCCACTGTATTTCACGAGTCAGCGTAACAACGCCGTACGGAGGCACCAATGGCCGAGAGTACCCAGAAGAAGCTGGAGCGAGTGCGCCCACCGCGAGTTTCGATCTCGTACGAGGTGGAGACCGGCGGTGCGATTGAAAAGAAAGAACTCCCGTTCCTGATGGGTGTGATGGGAGACTTCAGCGGGCAGCCGACCGAGCCGCTGCCGCGTCTGAAGGAGCGCAAGTTCGTTGAAGTCACGCCCGAGAATTTCGACGACGTCCTCGCCAGTATGAAGCCGCATCTCGCCTTCGCGGTCGAGAACAAGCTGTCCG
Organism: Gemmatimonadaceae bacterium; assembly: GCA_031380785.1. Lineage (GTDB taxonomy): Bacteria > Gemmatimonadota > Gemmatimonadetes > Gemmatimonadales > Gemmatimonadaceae > JACMLX01. Next base: position 6,122 of record JANMWU010000920.1, on the reverse strand, counting down.
AGGATGCAGAAGCACCAAAGCTGAAGGTCGATCTGAACTTCCGCAGCATGGACGATTTCTCGCCCGATGCCATCGCGAGGCAGGTGCCGCCGCTGAAGGCACTCCTCGATCTGCGTACACAGCTGTCCGACCTGCGCGGTTCGCTGCAGACCAACGAAAAGCTCGATGAGGTTCTGCAGGAAACGCTGGGCGACAAGGAAAAGTTGAACAAGCTGCGCGGCGAGCTGGGGATCAAGGAGGGCGGAAATGGCTGAGGCAAAGGCTGCCGGACACGCGGCTGCTACGGAGACAACCTCCGAGCTGTCGCTGCTCGACCAGATCGTCGATCAGGGCAAGGTTGGTCGCGATGCCGAGACACGTGAGCGCGGCAAGGATCTCGTCAAGCGATTCGTCGAAGAGGTCCTTGAAGGATCGATGACGATTTCGCGCGATACGGAGACGATGATCAATGCGCGCATCGCGCAGATCGATCACCTGCTTTCGCTGCAGCTGAATGAAATTCTGCACAACGCCGAGTTTCAGCGGCTCGAAGCGTCGTGGCGCGGCCTGCAGTTCCTGATGAAGCAGAGCGAGACGGGGACCATGCTCAAGATCAAGGTCCTCAACGTGTCGAAGAAGGATCTGCTGCGCGACCTGCAGCGGGCGGCCGAATTCGACCAGAGCGCGCTGTTCAAGAAGGTGTACGAGGAAGAGTACGGCGTCTTCGGTGGTACGCCATTCGGTGCCATGGTCGGTGACTACTACTTCGACAAGTCAGGACAGGACATCGAACTGCTGGAGAAAATTTCGAATGTCGCGGCGGCAGCGCACGCGCCCTTCATCTCCTCGGCCGCCGCTGATCTGTTCAGCCTCGAGAAGTTCACTGACCTCGATCAGCCGCGCGATCTCGCAAAGATCTTCGACACCACCGAATACGCTCGCTGGAAGACGTTCCGCGCCAGCGAAGATTCGCGCTACGTGGCGCTCACGGCTCCACGTGTGCTGATGCGCGAACCGTACGGCGCCGCCACGGTGCCGATCGACGCCTTCAACTACGAAGAGCGTGTTGACGGCACCAATCACGACGCGTACCTGTGGGGCAGTTCCGCCTGGACGATTGCGGTCAACATCAACAAGGCGTTCGCATCGTACGGCTGGTGTGCCACCATTCGCGGCGTGGAGAGTGGTGGACTGGTGGAGGGCCTGCCGGTGCACAATTTCCGCACCGAAGCAGGCGAGCTGGTGATGAAGTGCCCGACTGAGGTGCAGATCACGGACCGCCGCGAGAAGGAACTGGCCGACCTTGGCTTCGCGGCGCTCGTGCACCAGAAAGGCACGGCGAATGCGGCGTTCTTCAGCGTGCAGTCGTGCCAGAAGCCGAAGGTCTACGACTCACCGCAGGCGACGGCGAGCGCACGTCTCTCGGCACAGCTGCCGTACATCTTTGCGACGTCACGCTTTGCGCACTATCTGAAGGTGATGATGCGTGACAAGATCGGTGGCTACACGTCGCGCGGCGAAGTGGACACGTTCCTCAATCGCTGGATCCAGCAGTATGTCGTGGGATCCGACGCCGCCGCGTCCATCAAAGCGCAGCGTCCGTTGGCTGAAGCCCGGATCGACGTGGTTGAAGTTCCCGGTAAGCCGGGCGCGTATCGCGCGGTCGCGTTCCTGCGCCCGCACTTCCAGCTTGACGAGCTGGGCGTCGCCATGCGTCTCGTTGCGGAGCTGCCGCCGCCGGCAGCCTGAGGATTTGACGCGGCGGCTCTTCTGGCCGATGTCGTCATCGAGGGACCCCCGTTCACGCCCGTGGAACGAACTTCACGGGCGCGATGGGCGGGGGAGGACCAATCACTCTATGAGGGCCCCGATTCATGGCATTCGATAGCTATCTCGATCTCAAGGACATCCCGGGTGAGTCGACCGCAAAAGGGTTCGAGAAGAAGATCGAGATCTTCTCTTTCTCGTGGGGCGCGTCGGCTCCGGTCACGATCGGACCAGGCACCGGCGGCATTTCAGCATCCAAGGTCAGCATTTCGTCGTTCAATATCATGAAGAAGACCGATATTGCATCGCCGAAGCTTTTCAGCAACTGCTGCCTCGGCAAGCACATCCCCACCATGAAGGTGTCGATGCGCAAGCAGACGGGCGCCGGTCAGGAAGCGTTCCTGATTTATGACTTCACTGAAGTCATGGTCGAGTCCATTCAGTGGTCCGGCTCAAGCGGTGGTGATGACACACCGACCGAATCGGTCTCGTTCGCGTTCGGCAAGGTGACAGTCGAGTACAAGACCCAAGGCGCCGATGGCAAGCTGGTCGCCGGTACGCCGGTGGTGTGGGACCTCACAAAGCTCACCGCTGCGTAAGGGAGCAGATCGTCGATGCCATCCGCACGAGAGCACTTCGCCGCCGGGCGGCTGGAATCGGCGATCGAGGCACTGGGTGTCGAGCTTCGGAGCAATCCGACCGACACCCAGCGCCGTGTTTTTCTGTTCGAATTGCTGACATTCACCGGTCAGTACGACCGCGCGGAAAAACAGCTCGATGTTCTGTCGAAAGGGGGAATCGACCGCGAGATTGCGGTGCTGCCCTATCGCGCTGCGATCATGGGTGAACGGGTGCGCGAGCACATGTTTTCTTCCGGCGATTTTCCGTCAACGCCGGCCCCATCTCCCGTGGCAGGAACATTGAACGGCAAGCCGTTTTCGTCCATCGAGGACGCCGACCCGCGCGTCGGCGCACGGCTCGAAGTCATGGCCGGCGGCAAATACATGTGGATTCCGTTTGCGTACGTGCAAACGCTGCACATGGCAGCGCCGCAGCACCTGCGCGACCTGCGCTGGATTCCCGCCAAGCTGAGTACCGGCGCCGCCATGAAGGACACCGAGCTCGGTGAAGTGCTGCTGCCAACATTGTCGCCGCTGGCCTGGAAGCAGGAAGATCCGGAATTGCGCCTTGGACGCGCCGCAGACTGGGAAGAGCTGCCTGACGGATCGTTTTCGCCTGTCGGGCACAAGATGCTGCGCGTGGACGACGAATTGATGCCGCTGCTCGATCTGCGCGATCTTCTCATCGGCAGCGGCGACGAGGCGGAATCGGACGAGGAGTAGCAAGCAACGCAGTTCGTCGTGCCTCACCGCGAGTCCGGCACGCGGCGCGCCAGCGCCATCCTCGTCGGACGCCTCGCCCGCCCTCTTCCCACCGTCCGGATGCCCGTCGATACCGCCCTGATCGAATCCGTTCTCGTCCCCATCGCCGGCGACGAGCCTGCCGGCCGGGACCTGCGCTACGACCCGCGATACGACCAGGTGAAGGAGGCACGACGCGAAGATCTGGTGCTGCCGGAGGGCGGTCTCGCAACCGATCGCAAGATCGCCGACTACACCGTGGTGATGAAGCTGGGCCGCACGCTTCTTGAAAAGGAAACGAAAGACCTGCAGCTCGCCGCGTGGATCGCCGAGGCGCTGCTGAAGCAGCAAGGGCTGATCGGACTCGCGACGGGGCTGCAAGTCGTGAGGGGCATCCTCGACACATTCTGGGACGGCTGTTTTCCGGCCTGGGACGAAGACGATCCCGAGTTGCGCGCCGGTCCGCTGGAATGGATCGGTGGCAAGTTCGATCTCCCCGTGCGCATGATGGTCCTCGCGCCCGGCACGACGTTCCTCGACTATCAGGTCTCGCGGACCGTCCCAAGCGAATCGGAAAGCGAAGCAAACAAGGAGAAGCGCGACCTGCGCGAGACGGCATTGGCCGAAGGCAAGCCGGCACCGGAAGTTGTCGATCGTGCCATCGCTGATGCGAACAAGGTTTTCTACAAAGTCGTCGTCGGTGATGTTACCGCCGCCGCTCACGCGCTGGCGGAACTCGAGAAGGTCGCCGACAAACGCTTCGGTCGTGATGCGCCGTCGTTTCTGCGTCTGCGCGGCGCACTCGACGACATCAGGCGTACCGCCGGCGGAATTCTCGCCCAGAAACTGATCGACGATCCCGATCCGATCGTTGAGGAAGCGATTGCTGACGCGGGCGCGATTGTCGATGAGTCCGGGCCGCAGTCGCCGGAGCCGGTCAGCGCCGCTGACGCAACGAAGCGCATCGCCGTGTCCAGCGCATATCTGCGCAAGCTCGATCCAACCGCTCCCGGACCCTATCTCGCGCTGCGTGGATTGCGATGGGGTGAGTTGCGCGCCGCGGCTGCAATCGGCGATCTGAATCCACGACTGCTCGAAGCGCCGGCGACGGCGATCCGATCGCGCCTCAAGGGATTGATGCTCGACGGCAAATGGTCCGATCTGCTCGAGCTCTGCGAAGTGGTGATGGCGACAGGGCCAGGCCGCGGATGGATGGACTTGCAACGCTACGCCCTTACCGCCTGCGCCAACCTTGGCCCGGGATACGATGCAATCGCGGCCGCACTGCGCGACGAGATTCGCGTGTTGCTGAAAGCGATTCCCCAGCTGCCGGAGATGACGTTGATGGACGATACGCCGACGGCCAATCCCGAGACGAAAGCGTTCCTGACCGAAGAGCACCTGATCGCAGACGCGTCGGCGACCGAGGCTTCTGCGGCCGTGACGGGCAGCGGCGATGCGTCGGACGAAGAAGTGGCAATGCAGGCCGCGCTGGTACAGGAAGGATCCACCGTGCGCCACGGCGGACTCGCGGCAACGCGACGGCGCCGCGCCGGACCCGACGCGTACGATCAGGCGAAGGCCGAGTCAGCGCAGGGTCGTACCAGAAACGGCATCGAGTTGATGCTGGCCGAGATAGCGCGGGAACAGTCGGCGCGTGGACGATTCCTTCGCCAGACGCAGCTGGCCTACCTCATGGTGGAGAGCGGTCTCGATTCGGTCGCACGACCGATTCTGGAAAAGCTCGTGCAGACCATCGATGAACGAAAGCTCGAAGAGTGGGAGTCAGGGCCGCTGGTTGCACAACCGATGACGCTGCTCTGTCGCGTCATGGATCGCGCCAACGACGATTCATCCGGCGATCGCCGGCAACTGTATCTTCGTATATGTGCGTTGGATGCCATGCAGGCGATGGCGCTCGGCAACGGCTGACATTCTTTCCGCAGAGACGACACGTGGCACGGACCGAGATCGAACACATTGTCACGCCGTCGTTGCTCGATCGGCTGACTGACGAATCGCCGCGCCTGAGCATCGACACATTGATGACGCGCGCTGAATCAGAGCGGTCCTTCCGGCGTTCGGTCGAGCGCGACGTGGAGAATCTGTTGAACACGCGACGCACCATGTATCCGGCACCAGACACGCTGGACGAGGTGCGACATTCGGTGTATGAGTACGGTCTTATCGACACCACCGGCATTCCGGTCGGGACGCCGGGCGGTCGTGATCATCTGCTCGCGGCGCTGAAGGATACAATCGTGCGCTTCGAGCCACGCCTCGCCGAAACACGGGTGCGGCTGGTGGATGCCGATCAGGCCAGCGCGCCACAGCTGCGATTCGTTGTCGAAGCGCAACTGATCCTTGATCGCGAACGACAGTCGGTTGTGTTCGACACCGTTCTCGAAGTCGCCAGCGGTGAATACGACGTGCAGGACAAGGACGCCACCAGCGGCGGACTGTGAGCGCGCGCCCACCACAGCGAGTGTTGCGGTGAAGGACGATCTGCTGCTCTACTACGAGCGCGAGCTGACGTACCTGCGTCGGCTGGGCGCCGAGTACGCGACCCGCTATCCAAAGGTGGCAGCGCGGCTGCAGCTCGAGGCCAACAAGTGCGAGGATCCGCACGTCGAGCGACTGCTCGAAGGATTTGCGTTTCTGGCCGCGCGCGTGCATCACCGGCTCGACGATGATCTGCCGGAGGTTTCGGAAGCGCTGCTGGACGTGTTGCATCCGCAACATGTGCGACCGATTCCGTCGCTGTCCATGGTGGAAATCGAACTCGATCCGGAGCTGGGCAAACTTCCCGGTGGTCATTTCGTTCCGCGCGGCAGCGAAGTGCAGTCGCGCGCTGTGCAGGGATTGCAGTGTCGCTTCCGCACCAGCTACGACACCATGTTATGGCCGGCGACGATCACGGCCGCCGAATGGACCGCCGCGGAGCGTGCGGGAGCAGGTGCGCGCGCTGGTGATGCGGTCGGAGCAATCCGCATTGAATTGCGCGCCTTCGATGGG
>JANMWU010000889.1:0-4087 GCA_031380785.1 Gemmatimonadaceae bacterium | reverse complement strand
GCGGCGGCGATGCTCGATCACGATCTGCCGCTCGCGTTCGCGTCGCAAAAGGGCACGCCGCTGATGGATTCGCTGATGCGCGCTGCGGCTGCCGCGAAGCCGCAGATCATCGCATACGCCGACTACCTGGAGCGCGATGTGCTGCCGAAGGCGACCGGTGACTTCCGCATCGGCGCCAGCAACGTCGCGCGACGATACCGCGCCGAAGAGTTGATCGATCAGCCACTGCCGTCACTCATCGCGATCGGTGAGCGCGAGCTCGCGATCTACCAAACGCAGTTCAGGGCAGCGGCGGCGAGACTGGCGCCGGGTCGCGATCCGCTGGATGTGTGGCGCGAGGTGCGGCGCGATCATCCAAAGCGCGGCGACGTCGTGTCCGCAACGCAGAAGCTGGTCGATTCACTGACGGCGTTTGTGGTGCAGCGTGGCCTCGCGGTGGTGCCGCCGGGTGAACGCGTCGTGGTCGCGCCGGCCCAGCCGTTCGACCTCGGCTTCGCCTCGATGCACGCGTCGCCGCCGCTCGAGCATCCGCCGGTAAAGAGTTTCTATTACATCACCGACGCCAGTGCGAGCATGCCGGTCGCCGAACAGGAGGCGTGGCTGGAGCGATACAACTACGCGTCGCTTGTCAACACCTCGGCGCACGAAGCGATGCCGGGTCACTGGCTGCATTCGACCTACATGCGCAAGACACCGGGCAAGATCCGCCGCATCTGGATTGGCCTGAATCCGTTTCCTCAACCGTCATCGGGACAGGACGGCTGGGCGCATTACAGCGAGCAGCTGATGGTCGAAGAAAAGTTCGGTGGCGGCGATCCACGCATCGAGCTGGCGCAACTCAGCGACGCCATGACGCGCGTCTGCCGACTGTTGTCCGGCATCCGCGTGCATTCGGGCGAGTGGACCCTGACCGACGCTCAGGCCTGCTTTGAGCAGCGCGCCTACGTCCCCACGTCGGCCGCAAAACGCGAAGCCGAGCGTGCCACCTATGATCCGACCTACGGTGGCTACTTTCTCGGCAAGCGCGGCATCCTCACATTGCGTCGCGACGTGGCGGCGAAGCTGGGCGCCTCCTTCAATCTTCGCACCTTCCACGAACGCTTCATGACTAACGGCATCGCTCCGATCTGGGCGCATCGTCAGCTCTTCCTTCCTGGCGATACGGCCCCGGTGGTGCAGTGAAGCCGAAATCAGGGAAGGTTCGCGTCGGCGTACTTGGTGCCGGTGCATGGGCGAAGTTCGCGCACATTCCGGGCTACAAGCGCGATCCGCGTTGTGAGCTGGTGGCGATCGCCGACCCGATCATCGAGCGCGCACGGGAATTCGCGGCCGAATTCGGCATTCCGTCGGTGTACGGCTCGCACGCCGAGCTGATCGCCCGCGACGACATCGATCTGGTGGATGTCTGCACGCCTAGCGCTACCCACTTTGCGCTGAGCTGGGCGGCGCTCGAGGCGGGCAAGCATGTGCTGAGCGAAAAGCCCGTCGCGTACGACTACTCCGAGACGCTGCGTGCGGCGGCGTTCGCGACTTCAAAGGGTCTGAAGACGAAACTCGGCTTCACCTTCCGTTACGCGCCATCGATGCGTTACATGAAAGAGCTGATCGATCAGGGCTTCATCGGAACACCGTTCATCTTCAACGGCTTCGAACAGAATTCGCAGTGGCTCGATCCGCAGAACCCGCTGCGACAGGTGGACATCGAGGCCGATCAGTCGATCATTCAGGTGTCGTCGCTGGAAGGCTATGGCGCGCCAATCATGGACATCGGACACCTGTTCATGGGCAGCCGCTTCGAGCAGGTGGTCGGCACGATGAAGAACTTCATCCCCGAGCGCATGGTGCGTCAGACGGGGACGATGATGCGCATGAATATTGACGACGGCGACATTTTCATCGGCGAATTTGCCAATGGCGCCATCGGGTCGATCCAGACCAGCTTCGTCACAGTTGGCAACTATCCAGGAATCGAAGCGCGAGTCTATGGCAGCAAGGGCGCGCTCATCTGCCGCCTGGTGGAGGAGAACGGCATCTGCGAGACGCTCAAGGCGGCGACCGGTGATCAGGTGGAATTCCGTGAGCTCGACATTCCGGAGCGCTTCTACCCGCCGGGCGGCAATCGCGAGGAGTCGTGGCGCTCGCTGTTTTACGCGAACCTCGTCAGCTCATTCATCTCCGAAATCCTCAGTGATGGCCCGGAAAACGAGGGCAACTTTGAGGATGGCGCGCATGTGCAGGAACTGATCAACGCCGTCGAGATGTCATTCAGGCAGCGCAAATGGATCGGCATTCCGCTGGCGACGGGAGCGGCCTCCTGAGCAGAGCACTCGAGCGGTACTTCGCACAGTATTTCTCACGCAACCCGGTGAACGCGACATTCACCGGGTTGCACGCACTGGACGACCAGTTGCCCGACTGGTCGGCGTCAGGCCGCGCCCGCGAAGCCGGTGAGCTGCGTCGGCTGCGCGACGACCTGAGCGACACCGCGAATCCGGGCGCCGGCCGGCTGCGCTCAGATTCCATTGCGCTCGACACCGAACTGGCACTAGCGAACATCGACGTGCGCCTGGCCGAATACGACAGTGAGTTCTTTCACGCCCGCAATCCGGCGCTATGGACGGGCGAAGCGATCTTTTCCGTTGTGTCGCTGATGATCCGGGACTTCGCACCAGCCGCCGAACGCATCTCATCGATCGTTGCTCGCCTCAACGCGATTCCGCGGTTTCTGGCCGCGCTGCCTGAAGCCATAACGTCGCCCGTGCCGACACAATGGATCGCGCGCGCTGCCCGCGAATGTGTTGCTGCCGACGGGCTTTTCGAGCATGGCCTGTACGCCTGGATGCTCGCGAACGACATCGCGGCTGACGTTATCGCGTACGTGCACGAGGCTGCCGAGCGCGCGCGCGCTGCGTTCACTGTGACAGCGGCGACGCTGGCGGAGCTGCCAGCGTCGGATGTCGGCTATTCCGTGGGGCGTGACGTGTTCGACACCCTGCTCACGCGCGGCCACTTCTGCACTGACGGTGCCGGCGCGCTGCTGGAGGAGGCGCTGGCTGAAATGCCCATCGAGCGGGAACGGTTGGCCGAGATGACAGCAGCGTCCTTTGGCTCCTGGGAGAACGTTCAGGAGGCGCTCGCCGCCGATCATCCGACCGCCGCCAACTACTACACGGCCTTCGCCAAACGCTGGGACGACTGTCATCGCATCGCGCTGCAGCATCACGCCGTGACGTGGGCTGAGTGGCCGATCAGGTATGTGCCGATGCCCGCGTGGGCCGCGCCGTACGCACCGCAACTGTACTGGCTCTTCTATCGGTCGCCGGCGCCGTTCGATCCGTACGAGACGTATGAATACGTCGTGACTCCAATTGACGCCGCCATGCCGGCGGAAGAGTCGGAGAAGAAGCTGCGTGCGTGGAACAACAGCACGATCACGCTCAATCACGTCGTACATCACGGCGCCGTTGGTCATCACGTACAGAACTGGCACGCGCGCCATCAGTCACGCTCGCGCATCGGCCGTATCGCCGCCACCGATTGCGCCAGCCGGATCGCCATGTTCCTTGGCGGGTCGATGGCCGAAGGCTGGGCGTGTTACGCAACGCAACTGATGGCGGAGCTCGGAATGCTGACGGACCTCGAGCAGCTCTCAGAGCAACACACCCGGGTTCGGATGCTGGCGCGTGCGATCGTCGATATCCGATTGCATCACGGCCTCTGCACGTTCGCCGAGGCGGTGCACTACTATCAGGACATCGTGGGAATGACTGTGGAAGTGGCGACTGCGGAGACGACGAAAAACTCGATGTTCCCCTGCACCGCAATCATGTACTGGCTGGGCACGAGTCGCATTCTGGCGTTGCGCGAGCGTGTAATGGCAGCGCGTGGCGATGGGTTCGTGATGCGGGAGTTCCACGACGAGTTGCTGAGCCGCGGCGCGATCCCTGTGCCGCTGGTTGCCACCCTGATGACGGAGTCGCTCGCGTGAAGCGGTTGGTGCTGCTTTCAGCCATCACACTCATGGCGTGCGGGCGGGATGCAAAGACGCGTTCGGCGTTGACCGGCGATCTGCTGACGATAGGGTATG
>JANMWU010000860.1:0-6175 GCA_031380785.1 Gemmatimonadaceae bacterium | reverse complement strand
CGGCCGTCTTCTGCCACACGAATACGCCGACAGCTGCAGCTGCAATGACGCCGATGGCGATCGAGACCAACTTCTGGTTCTGCTGGAACCAGCCGGCGAGCGAGTCGAGCCCGCCTTCTTCGAATTCCGACATCGTGACGGGTCTGGAGACTGGGATTCGCTTCGGATCCCGGGCGTTCTGGCCGCGCAGGACTGGATCGCGGCGGCAATAGCCTCTAAATTTGGTGCGTTACGCTGCGCGCGACAAGCACCCGATTTCGTGACCTGCCGATATTCACTTGCAGTCGGGGCCTCTCGTGACTCCTGCGCCGGGCTGTCGTCCCCCTCTTGAGAGCGGACTGGACCATGAATCCGGCCTGAGTGCCTGGTCAGTTCCTCTCACCTCGGTCGTCGAGAGCCCGCTGTGCTCGGTGATTCGTTCAGGTACCCTTCCATCCATACCCATGACGAAATCGCCTGTCACGTTCCTGCGCCAAGTGTTGTTGTTGCTCGGATTGGTCGCATGCGTGATTGCCGCGCCGCAAAGCGCGAATGCCGAGAAGCCACGCGGCAGGAAGGCGGTCGCGAGCGCCCACCGGTCGAAGCAGAAGCCGACCGCTGGTCGCAGCCACAGCGCTCGCGCATCGTCGCGTTCGAAGAAGCTGAGTGCAAAGCACCGCCGCAGCCGCCGATCGCACCACGAGTACAGCGGCCCGATCGTGCCCGATGTGGTGCAGGCCTCGTTCGTTTCGGACTCCGCTGACCTGCTGCGTGATTCGATTGTATCCGTAGCGCGGCAGCAGATCGGAACACCCTATGTCTGGGGCGCCGAAACTCCTGGTCGTGCATTCGATTGCAGCGGCCTTGTGAAGTACGTGATGTCGTGGCTGCACGTCGAACTGCCGCGCACCGCGAATGAGCAGGCGTATTCCGGAATCCGCATCGGCCGTTCGCTCGATCGCATGAAGCCGGGCGATCTTCTGACGTTTGGCACCGGTCGCCGGATCACGCACATCGCGATCTACTCCGGAAACGGCAAGTACGTGCACGCGAGTCGTCCTGGTGTGGGCGTCGTCGAGAGCCTGTTGAACACCAGTGCCCCGCGCTTCAAGGGTGCAATCCGGCTGGTCGCGGACGCTGACACAACCACCGCGAAATCCGCGCCCGTTCCCTGACTCTGACTGCACGCAGATGAACGACGCCCTCGGCCCGCGCCGAGGGCGTTTTTCGTTCGCGCGCACGCACCGCATGCAGGCCGCAGATCGGGTTGCCGGACGCGATATCTTGCGGGTTGTCGCCGCGGTGCACGCGATCCCCCCTGTCCTGGAGTTGCATGCGATATCGCGTGCTCGTGACGGACGAAATCGATCCGGATGGCCTCGCGCTTCTCACAGCCGAGCCGCGGCTGCAGGTTGATGAAGTCCCGACGCTGACCGCGGCGGAGCTGCTCGCGCGCATTCCCGAGTACGACGCAATCGTCGGTCGCAGCGCATCGAAAATCAGTGGCGAGCTTTTGCGTGCGGCAACGAAGCTGCGCGTCGTGGGACGGGCCGGCGTCGGCGTGGACAACGTGGACATGGCAACCGCGACTGAGCTCGGGGTTGCCGTCATCAACGCTCCGGCCGGAAATACCGTCGCCGTTACAGAGCTCTTGTTCGGCTCCCTGCTCGCACTGCTCCGTCACATCGTGCGCGCTGACAGCTCAATGCACGCCGGCCGCTGGGATCGATCGGCGCTGCTTGGCAGTGAATTGAAGGGCCGCACGCTCGGCATCGTTGGGGTTGGTCGTATCGGGTCCGAAGTTGCGATGCGTGCGATCGCGTTCGGCATGGCTGTCATCGGCTACGATCCGTACGTCGGTGATGAACGCTTCCGGGCGCTCCGCATTCAGCGCGCGCCATCGCTCGAATTGCTCCTGCCCGACGCGGACATCCTCACGCTGCATACGCCGCTCACGCCGGAAACCAGCGGCATGATCGGACGCCGTGAGCTCGCGCGCATGCCGGGGGGTGCGATCGTCTGCAACCTGGCGCGCGGCGGAATCGTGGATGACGCAGCGCTTGCGCAGGCATTGCAGAGTGGCCTGCTGCGCGGCGCGTGCATCGACGCCTTCGCGCAGGAGCCGTTGCCGGCTGAGCATCCGCTGCGAACGTTGCCGAATGTGCTGCTCACACCACACCTTGGCGCGTCGACCGCGGAAGCGCAGCGCAACGTCGCCGTTGATGTCTGCGAAGCCGTTCGCGACGCATTGCTGCACGGTGAGCTCACGCGCTCACTGAACGTGGCAACGCTTTCGGGCACCGAATGGCGCAATCTGCAGCCCGCGCTGATGGTCGCACAACGTGCCGCAGCATTGGCGCGCGCGCTGTTGCTCGATCAGGGGATTGCCATCATCCAGCACGTCCGTCTGCGCGTCAGTCCTGATCTGATCGGAGCAGGTGCCGCACTGCTTTCAGCCGCCTGCGCGGGAATTCTCGAGGGCGTGATTGATGACGGCCGTCTGAATCTGATCAATGCACGCTCCATGGCGGAGGCGCGAGGCATCGAGTTGTCCATCGGTGAGCTGGCCGACAAGGAGCTCACCGGAACGGTGGATGTCTCGCTTGGCGGCGGTGTTCGCGAAATCGGCGTGGTGGCGACGGCGCCCCTTGGTGGCGTGGCGCGTGTAACGCGCATAGGCGCATTCCACGTGGACGTCACACCGCGTCAGACCATGATCGTGCTGACGAACAACGACGTTCCGGGCGTCATCGGTCGTGTAGGGACTGCGCTCGGCGATGCGCACGTGAACATCGCTGAATACCACCAGGCGCGGCTGGCGCAGGGCGGCGAGGCGCTGGCGGCAATTTCTGTCGATGGCGTGGTGGCGCCGGCGCTGCGCGAACGACTGCTCGCGCTGCCCGACGTGCGCACCGCCACCATTGTTCGCTTCGGAAGTAATAGCGCGGCGGCGCGGGCGACATGACTTCGGCGGCAATCACCACTGACAGTGATGTGCGTCAGAGCGTCAGTCGTGATGCGTCCGGCCTCGAACTGATCCCGGACGCCGTTGCGCGACCGACATCGAGCGACGAAGTGGTCGAGCTGCTTCAGCAGGCCACACGTGATCGCATGCCAGTCACGACAGCGGGCGGTCAGACCAGCACCACCGCAGCATCGCTGACCGATTCCGGCCTGCTGCTCTCAATGCGAAACGTCGGCGGCATTCACGACATCGATACATCGGCACGCTCAGTGCGCGTAGGCCCCGGCGAGTTGCTCGGTCCGCTCAAGCGCGTGCTCGCGGCGGACGGCTGGCTGCTGGCGCCGGATCCGACCAGCGAAGACGACTGCACTGTTGGCGGCGCGGTCGCCTGCAACGCGTCCGGTGCGCGCTCGCTGCGATACGGATCGATCCGCTCACACGTTCGCGGGCTGACGGTGGCCTTGATGAACGGTGATGTGCTCGAACTGCGCCGGCCTTCCCTGGAAAAGAACACGGTTGGATATGCGCCAGTGCACGATCTGGTGGACTGGTTCGTGGGAAGTGAAGGCACGCTTGGCGTGATACTCGAAGCCGAGCTGGCGTTGCTGCCGTTGCCAGCGTGGGTGATTGGTCTGAGCATCCCCTTCCCTGCCGAATCTGATGCGCTCGCCTTCGTGATCGCGGCGCGCGAGTCAGTGACGCTCGCGCCACGGTGCCTCGAGTTCCTCGATGCCGGCGCGCTCGCGATCGCGAGAACAGCGGCGCAGGACCCGGCGTGGGCGACTTCGGCGCAGGCACTGATCTATACCGAACTGTCAGGCGCCGACGGCGATGAACCGCCGCTTGACGCGTGGCTCGAACTTGCCGCAGCGCACCACGCCGCCGACGATGACATCCGCGTCTACGAGGGGGAGTCGGCGTTGAAGGACGCACGTCGTCTGCGACATGCTGTACCCGCGACCATGCACGAACGAGCAGCGCCACATCGCGCGAATGGAGGGCGCCGTGTTTCAACAGATTGGGCTGTACCATATCATCGACTTGGCGACGCGCTTGCCGCCTCGCGCATCGCAGTCGAGTCACGCGGGCTGATGCAACCGGTGACCTTTGGTCATGCTGGCAATGGCCACCCGCACCAGAACTTCGTGGCGCGTGATGCAGTGGAGCTGGAGCGCATCACTGACGCCGTCGGTGAAACGTTGCGCTCAGTGATCGCGCTTGGCGGTACCGTCGCAGCCGAGCACGGGATCGGCAAGATCAAGTCGCGCTGGCTGCCACTGCAGATGTCGGCGACGCAACAGGCGATGATGCGGGCGATCAAGCATGAGCTCGACCCACTCAACCTGCTGGCGCGCGGAAACATCCTGTGACGGCATTCAACTCCGTGGTGCTGGATGTGGATTCGACTGTCTCGGCAGTGGAAGGCATCGACTGGCTCGCTGCACAGCGTGACGACGCTGTTGCGGCGACGGTGCTGGCGCTGACTGCCGATGCGATGGAGTCGCGCGTTCCGCTCGACGAGGTGTATGAACGTCGACTCTCGATCATCAGGCCAACGCGCGCTGAGATCGCGCAGCTCTCGTACGTCTACATCGCAACCGCAATGCCGGGCGTTCGCGATGCGATCGCGGCATGGCAGGGTGCAGGTGTTCGCGTGGTGCTGGTGAGTGGCGGTCTGCGCGACGCGCTGCTCCCGCTGGCACGGTGGCTCGGTATTGCACCGGACGATTTGCACGCAGTCGACGTCGACTACGACGACGGCGGTACCACGGTCGGTTTGCACGGCGACGCACCGCTGGCCCGTCGCGGCGGGAAGCCGCTGGTGGTCGCGGCGCTGAACCTCGAGCGGCCGACTCTGGCTGTCGGTGATGGCGCGACGGATGCCGAGCTGGCGTCGATCGTCGATCGGTTCCTGGCATTCACCGGTGTTGCGCGCCGTGAAAGCGTTGTCGCGCGTGCCGCCGGCGAGGCCGAGAGCTTTGCGGCGCTCACTCCAATCGTGCTCGGAATCTGATGCTGACAGACGGCACATTTTTTCTGCCCGGTCCCACCGAAGTGCGGCCGGAGCTCCTGCAGGCGCTTACGCGGCCCATGATCCCGCACCGTGGCGCTGCGTTCGAGGCGCTCTATGCGCGTTGCGACATCGGATTGCGGAAGATTTTTCGGACCTCCCGTCCGGTGTATATCGCTTCTGCGTCGGCGACGGGATTGATGGAAGGAGCGATCCGCTGCGCTCAGCCGGGTGTTGTCCTGTCATTGGTGAACGGCGCATTCTCGGAACGCTTCGCGCAAGTGGCACACAGTTGCGGCCGGAATGTTGTGCGCGATGATGTGGAGCCCGGTCAGCATCACACGCCCGAGCGTGTCAGACACTTGCTTGCCTCAAGCGGTGCACGAGTAGTGACGCTCACGCATTCCGAGACGTCGACCGGTGCGATGAACGATGTCGCGGCGCTGGCGCAGGTCGTGCACGCCGCCGATGCGGTGATTCTGGTGGACAGCGTGACCGGCCTTGCAGGTGCTCCAGTGGAGACCGACGGCTGGAAGCTCGACTTTGTATTCACCGGATCGCAGAAAGCGCTCGCGCTGCCGCCCGGTCTCGCACTCGGCGTGGCCAGCGAATCGTTCATCACCGCGGCCCTGGCGAACATTGACCGTGGTACGTATTTCGATCTGCCTGAATTCGAGAAGTACGCGCTGAAGAACCAGACGCCGAACACGCCGGCGATCTCATTGTTCTACGCGCTGGCGGATCAGGTCGAAGCGATCGCCGCGGAAGGAATCGAAGCGCGATGGGCGCGACACAGCGACATGCAGGCGCAGACGGTGACGTGGGCGCAGCAGCTCGCGCGCGACGTGCATCCGGACTTTGGCGTGCTGGCGCCCGACTCCGGTCGATCGCCGACAGTCAGCTGCATTACGCTGCCGCCGTCACTCAGCGGCAGCGTCGTCGCGTCGGAAGTTTCCAGACGCGGCTACGTGATCGGCGCAGGCTATGGCGTGCTGCGTGATCGAACGATTCGCATTGGCCACATGGGCGATCATACCACGCAGGGGCTGACGCGCTGCCTTGCGGTCGTACGTGACGTACTTGCTGCCATGCTGGCGTGACCGCTCAGGCGCCGTACCGCGGCCGAAGGACTGCCATCGCATCATCCCAGGCGCGTGACATGTCGTCCACAGTGTGACCCACGTCGGGCATCCGGCCCGACTGTGACACCCGAACCAGGC
>JANMWU010000834.1:0-2169 GCA_031380785.1 Gemmatimonadaceae bacterium | reverse complement strand
GATGCGGAATTCGTGCTGTCGCTCCGGAAGCAGCTCGCCGCGTGTGAGTTCACGTTGCATCAGATGCTGCACGGCGGTACACGCTGTGGGCAATGGTCGGCGCAGCGCCGTCGCCCATCGCATCGTTCAATTCGACCCCCGACGGTAGCTGGACTGACCCCGGGACGTGGCTGGTTATCTTGGTCCCATGACCAGCCCACTGTACCACGCCGCATTCTCGATGTCCTGGCCACGGTTCCTGTGGAGCTGCACCCTCATTCCGCTCCCGGCGGCGTGACGATGTCCGATACTCCCGCCGCACCCACGTCGCCGCTTGCCGGACTGACTTCCGAGCAGGTCGCGGCGCGCGTGCGCGAAGCGACAGCGCTGCTCGAATCACTGGTGGACGATCGTGCGCAGCTGGCGCAGATCGCCGTCGACGATCGCACCCGTTTGTTGAATGCCGCCGGGCAGGTGTCGCGACCTGACGCGCTCGCCCGCCGCCGGCTCGTCAAGGCAACACGCAATCAGCGCAAGGCCGAGCGTACGCAGCGCGCCGAATCGGTGTTGCAGGACACGGGCATCCGCCGACTGCGGAGGGAGGATGTCTTCATCACGCCGCGTCTCTTCGCACCGGCCGGCTTCGTGCAGGAGACGGTGGACGATGACGCAGACCCGCAGCACGCGCCGGAAACGCTCAATTGTTATGTCTGCAAGCAGGACTACACCGAGCTGCATCACTTTTACGATCAGATGTGTCCATCATGCGCGGCGTTCAATTTCGTCAAGCGTACCGAAACCGCTGACCTTCGTGGTCGTGTCGCGCTGCTCACTGGCGGTCGCGTCAAAATCGGCTATCAGGCAGGCATCAAGCTGTTGCGGGCCGGGGCACGCCTGATCGTCACGACGCGGTTTCCGCGCGACTCAGCCGCGCGCTATGCGGCCGAAGCAGACTTTCCGGCTTGGTCCGATCGCCTCGAAATCTTTGGACTCGATCTGCGTCACACACCGAGCGTCGAAGCATTCTGTGCTCACCTCGTTGCCACGCGCGATCGTCTCGACTTCATCGTCAACAACGCCTGTCAGACCGTGCGCCGGCCACCCGATTTTTATCAGCACATGATGGATTTCGAGAACGCCGCGGTACATGCCATGCCAGATCCGGTACGCCGGTTGCTCGGCGCGTATGAAGGGGTGCGCGGCTACAACATGTTGCCGGAAGGGAAGGGCGCCGATCCTGCGTTCGCGCCGGAGCTGAGAGACGCGGTTGGCATTACGCACGCCGCACAACTCTCGCAGGTGAAGCTGCTGGATGAAGAGCACGAAGCGCAGCAGGCGCTTTTCCCTCTGGGACGACTCGATCAGGATCTTCAGCAGGTGGACTTGCGCGACCGCAACAGCTGGCGATTGCAGATGGATGAGGTGCCCAGTGTGGAGTTGCTGGAGGTGCAACTCGTGAACGCGGTGGCGCCGTTTTTGATCAACGCGCGTCTCAAGCCGCTGATGCTTCGCACGCCTGGGCGAGGCAAGCACATCGTGAATGTGTCGGCCGTGGAGGGCCAGTTCTATCGCCGATTCAAGACCACGCGCCATCCTCACACCAACATGGCCAAGGCGGCGCTCAACATGATGACGCGCACGTCAGCGGCGGACTATTTCACCGACGGTATCCACATGAACAGCGTGGACACCGGCTGGGTGACGGATGAGGATCCGGCGGAGATCGCCGCGCGGAAGACGGCTGAGCACCGCTTTCATCCTCCGCTGGACATCGTGGATGGTGCCGCGCGGATACTCGATCCGATAATCGATGGCGTGAATACGGGGCAGCATGTCTGGGGGCAGTTCCTGAAGGATTACCGGCCGACGGATTGGTGAGTGGATCATCTTTGGGGGAGCGGCTGGCCAGCACTCAGCGTGCAACGCCCGTAGTGCTGCCGCCGCTGCGTCTGCACTCGCTCGACCTCGCCCGCGGCGTCGCAGCTATCGCGATTGTGCTCTGGCATTGGCAGCACTTCTTCTTCGTCGGCTTGCGACGCGCGGCTGACTTCCGCTCAGCAGACTTTCCGGTGCATGCCAGTCTTGCCTCGCTGTATGACTACGGTTACCTCGCCGTATCGCTGTTTTTCACGCTCTCCGGCTTCATTTTTTTCTGGCTCTATTCGGGCAAGGTGTCGAACGGGTCTCTGA
>JANMWU010000732.1:0-11652 GCA_031380785.1 Gemmatimonadaceae bacterium | reverse complement strand
CTCGAGAACCTCGGCAGCTCACGAGGCATCCACAGCGCGGAACGCATCGTGCCGGAGCTGCAGCAGATTGCGGTAGGCGATCCGCTTCCGCTCAGCGCGGCGGGCGGTCTCGTGATCAACGCAATCGAACCGAATCACTTTATCATCTGGTCGGGAAAATCGGGCACTTATCCCGGTGCATTCACCTGGGCGCTGTATCCCGTCGATGCGAGCCACACGCGACTCGTAAGCCGAATCCAGTGGAAACACCACTGGTCTCAGCCATTCGTGCTCGTGCTCGATCTGTTCACCGAGTTCACCGACCACCTCGCGGTGCGCAAGATTCTCCACGGTGTGAAGGATCGCGCCGAAGGGCGGGTTGAATCATTCGCGCGACAGTCGATCGAGTTTGCAGTGCTGGTGTGGGCTCTGGTCGGCTTTTTCGCCGCGATCTGGTGCGTCTTGCGTCGCCCGCTCACACGACGTGGTTGGGGCGCTGGACTGGCCGCTGGCGTGGCGTGGCTTGTCGTGTGGTACGCGCCGATTCCGATCGGGCTTGGTGTTGCGGTGAACGTCTTCGTGCTCTGGATGCTGCACTGGGCACGCGCAGCGCGCGGCCTTGAGTCAACACGCGCTCCAGTCACCGGTCGTGGGTCGTCGCCATGATTTCCTCGGCCGGTCCAACGCGTTCTGCCGCACGCCTCGGTTTCTGGTCGGCGCTTCTGACAGCGTTCTTCTGTCTCCTGTTCACGATTGCTGCCGTATTCACGGAATCACATCTGTTGCCAGCGCCGTGGGATGTTGTGCTCACCATTGCGCCATCGTTGCTGCTCGCGCCCAGTTTTCTTGCCATGCTGGTTTGCGTGAACGCACTGACGCCCGGCGAGCGGAAGATCTGGAGCCAGATGGGCGTGGCGTTTGCAGGCGTCTACGTACCGCTGTGTGTTGCCGCTTACATCGTGGAGCTGTTCGTGGTTGAACCGCGCCTGTTGCGAGGAGACACGTCTCAGATGGCGCTGCTCACGCTCGCACGTAGTGATTCTGTGTTCAATGCGATCGATGGTCTCGGATACATGTTCATGTGTCTGTCCACTATCGTTGCTGCGCCTGCATTCGGGCAGAACCGGCTCGAGCGTTGGATTCGCTGGCTATTTCTGGCGAACGGCATGCTTGCTGTACCGATCTTCCTCACGTATTTCGTGAATCGGTCGTTCATCTGGCTGGCTGCGCTCTGGTCGGTTACCATCACCGGCTCGGCAATTCTCCTTGCTATTCACTTCCGGCGTCTCGGCGAACTGCGACCGCCGGTTGGCCAGGCATGAGTCTTCCTCTCGCCGACAGATTCGTGGTGCGAGTTCTTATTGGCCTCGAAATCTTTGGCGCAGTTTCGGCGCTGGTCGGCGCAGTCGCTCTCGCGCTGAACGGAGCTGGCGTTCCGCTCGAGTACCTCGCGAACAGCCCATTTTCTTCTTTCGCGGTTCCCGGGCTATTGCTCGGCGCGGTCATTGGCGGAACGCAAATCGTGGCGGCCGTTGCGCTGATCGCACGGAAAGGACAGGCGCTGCTTTTTTCTGTGATCGCCGGCTTCGGCATGCTGATCTGGATCTTCGCGGAGCTGGCGATCATCCGTCACTACTCGTGGCTTCAGGCCGTGTATTTCGTACATGGTGGGGCGCACGACGTTGCGGATCAAGCCGTCTGCGCGAGCGCTGACGCTCAGGCCGACGCTCCGCGCTTGAAGAAGTACGCCGCAGCACTGAGCAGCACAATTACGATGATTACGATGACGTACTGCATTCGCCGTGGACGATCGACGCCAGGCTGCAGATTGTCGTCCATGTGTACCCTCCGAACTCGGATCGGCAAAATGGCGTAAAACCAAAAGAAGCGTGCGCAGTTGAGTTGCGAAATCACCATCACGATCGGCACAGAAAGAGTCGAGCCACACCCAGCACTGATCGCGCAACGTACGTTCATGATCAAGCAGACCTTCGGCAACACAGGTGTCCTGATGTCCGCATTCCTGCTTGGGCTGACAGACATGGACGCACTGACGTTTTCAATGGCCCGTCTCGGAGACGTGCCGACCGCCACTGGTCTGGCCGCGAAGGCGATTGCCGTTGGCATGATTGCGAATACTTGCCTGAAGGGGACGATGGTGCTGTTGCTCGCTACGAACGAGCCCCGTCGTGTTGCTGGCGGTGGCCTTGCCGCGCTCGGCACCGCATGTGGATTCGGCGTGTGGCTTGCGCGGTGATCCGAACCGTCGGAACTGCTGGCGTGATATTACGTCCCTGAACTCGCGGCGCAGGCAAAGCGTCCTACTCGAAGCGCGGGTGGCGAACGCTGACTGATGTCGCTGCGCCGTGGTCTCGACTCAGCGACGCTCTCCCGTGTGGCGTCAGTGCATTGTTACCAGAAACTGTCCCTCGGCATGTGCAACGCGCAGCACCTGATCCGTGCCGCCAGCGTTGGTGACGACATCGATTTCCGTCACGTCGCTGACATGATGTGACAAATGCAGTCCTTTGAGCGTGGACGTACCGAACATCACCGAAGCGCTGTTGTCGCGCCGGTCGTAGCTGGCGCCCGCGAGTTGCAGATCATTCCCGAGGACCTGTGCGCCGAGCGCGGTTTGGTCCACTTCCACCACACAGCGACGGCCAGCGTTGCGATCCGAGAATGCTGAGAGTTCTGCGTCGTACGCCGTTGGCGCAAAGGTCCGTGTGTGTGCGTTTGGCATTTTTCGCGCGCGCGCCGCGGCGACGGTTCGAGCCGAGCCCGGTACGGCGAGCACTGAACACGGTGCATGCCTGATCAGCGTCGCCGCGACGCTGCCGAGCAGCATCCGTCGGATGAAACCATACCCATGCGTCGCAGTCACAACCAAATCGGCGTGCTTCTCGGTGAGGAAGCCAAGCAACTGGTTCGGGGCGCTGCCGGTCAGCGTAACGGACTCGATCTGCACTCCGTCGCGCTGAATGAGCGCGCTGAGGTTCGCGAATGCCGAGTCAGCCTGCCGGCGATACACGGCGGCTTGCGACTTGTAGAACGGCACGGATTCGTCAAACGGTGGTCCGACGTGCAGCAGCCACACTACCGCGTCCGGCGCAACGACCGTCATCGCAATCTGTGCCGCATACGTGCTGAATGGGCTGAAGTCGGTGGCGATGACGACGCGGCGTGGCGGCGACGTCAGCCGCTCATCCACCGCCAGCACCGGGGTATCACCAAGCTGGAGCACCCGCAGCACCGACTCGCCACCGAGCAGCCGGTCGAGGCCGGAATCGCGAGCCCGCCCCATCACGATCATTCGCGACGTGATCGCGTCGGCGGTGGATGCAATCTCGCGCCCAGGTTCGCCGACCTTCACGAGTACAGGCCATGCGACCTTGGTTGCCACCATCCGCAGCAGCTGTGCACGCGTCGCCGACGCGCGTGCGTCGCCTGAGTCCTCCGCGGACTCCATCGATAGGACCATCCCATCGACGCCATAAAGCGGGATGTTGGCCGGCTCGACTACGCTTACAACGACGATCTCAGCATTCGAGAGCGCGGCAAGCGCCGCTGCGAGAGGGAAAGCTGCATCAGACTCCGGCGCCGTGTCAGATGCAATGAGTATTGGACCAGTTGGCAGCAACGTCGGCTCAACCGCCGGCACCGCGTCCGGTGTGGCGTGCATCGTAGTGGACATGATCGACTCCGGGATCCGGGTTCTGCAGGTAGTCAGCGGACTCTCGTACCGTGGATCGTGCGTGCCGCTGCTGCTTGCGATCGTACGCATCAACAGTACCAGCGCGTGACGCGACGCGTATCAGGCGTCGCCTGACAGCTCGGGTGGGATGTCGACTGGCCGCCGCCACACGCGGAACAACAGCGAGCCAGCCACCGCCAACGTCTACGCCGCGACCAGCCCCGATGACGGAATCACCAGCCACAACAGCGATTGTTTCGTTGCGCGCGTACTTCCGACTCTTGGCGCCCGCGAACTGGCCCACACCCAGAACACGGAGTACCCAAACCCACCGACCCCGTGACTGAGACTGATGATTTTCGCCATCGTCCAGCGAATTCTCAGGAGCACAATCACCATCGTCAACGCGAGCGCAGTCGTACCGAGTGTTCCGGCATGCGAATGTGATCGCTGCATGAACGCCCACGACTTCGCGAGCACCACCTTGATCGCTGCTGCATCACCGTAGTAGGCCCACGCAGGCGCAGCGACCGCTGACGCCGCCAAGCGCGAGATGATCGCTTCTTCGTTCAATCCAACTGCACTAACCGAAGCGCCGCGCTCGTACGGTGCGTGACTACACGAGCAATGGCGTGTCGCTCTTGCATGATGTCGCCGGGGAGTCGTTCGATGTAAACAGTCTCTCTGCCACCGACATCATCGACGACTCCACCGTCGCATCGACCCCGTCTTGGTATACGCGCCTTCGCGCGCCTGACAGGTTGATGTCTTCGTCAGGCGGCTCTGGCGTGGAGCAAATCCCTACTCCCGATCAGCAAGTCGATTCGATCCCGTCAGTACATCCGCCAGCATTATTTCACGCATCTTATCCGGCTCCTCGAACAAGGGGCTGTGTGCAGACTGCCTGAACGTGTAGAAGCCCTTCACCGGAGCATCCAGCTGCTCGTAGTAGGACCTGGCCAGTGGGTAGGAAACGGTGTAGTCGTACACGCCGTGAAAAAAGTAGACCGCGACGTCGAGCCGAGTCACTTTCTTCGTCAGATCTGTGGACAGTTGCGCGTTCCACAGGCGGCTGCCGGAGAAGATCTTGCCGCGCCACATGCGAATCTTTTCTTTCAGCGTGTATTCACGGTTCATCAGGGACCGCAGCAGCAGCCCGGTGACGATCGACTTCATCTCACGGGTTGTGCCAACGCCCAGTCCGTGCATGGCGACGTCACGTACCTTGAGGTACGAAGCCGGAAGGGGGATCGCATCACCGACTCGCGCCGATTCGAGTCGCCGCACCATCCTGGTGTTCCCGTCATCCCTGAATCGTTGCAGCATGTACCTATACGCCAGCCTCTCGGACTCGAGCTGATTCGACATTTGCGCCACGCCAATGTAGGCGTGGTACAATTCTGGCGCCTGTGCGGCTGTTTGTATGCCGATGAAGGTGCCCCCCGAATGCCCCATGAGGTAAATCTTCTCTCGGCCGAAGCGTTTGCGGAGGTAGTGCGTCACCGCCACGGCGTCGGACACCAGCTGTTCCGGCTTCACTGACTCCGGCGGGGTGTCTGCACGGTATGAAAGCCCCGAACCGCGCTGTTCCCACCAGACCACGGTGAAGTACGCATCGAGCCCTGTCGGGTAGCGCTCGGTGAGGAAGTAGTCGGGCATGCCGCCATGCACGTAGAGCAACACCGGATTGCGGGCGTTTCTGCCTTTGATGAACATCCCTTGCTCAACACCGTTGATGTTGACCGTGATCTTCTCTGAGATGCTACCTGCCAACAGCGTGCCGCTGTCATCGAGAAATGGTGTCGGCGTTCCTGGGCTCATGACGATCAGGACGCCGATGAGAACGAGCAGCGAGATGAGCAAGACAGCAATGACAGTCAATGCGACGCGTCCAGCCCTTTGAGTGGATGTTCGGACCGACGGCCCACACAATCGGACATCGGTCATCCGGCCTCCTTCGATTGTGCGCCTCGCAGTAAGAACGACCGCGCCTGTGATAGTCGTGCTGAGAGCAAGGCTTATGGATGCCATGTAGCGAAACTGCGTTCTGCTGCCCTGCGGCTCGACGATCTCATTCCTGCTGACCGATCAGGGGCCGCAGTGTCAGCACCATCAAGCTTCGTGTACGACCCATGCCGCCGAGTGACACGCCGAACGCGCCGACTCGCTGGAGATCCACTTTCGCCAGCGAGGATGCTGTGCTGATCCGCGCCGGCGAGCGCGGCGAGTCGATCGAGTGTGAAGCAAGAACTTCTCCCATCGGACCATCAATCACTAGCACAAGACCCAAGTTCGCGATCGCCAACGGGTCGCGCCGATCTTCAGACAGAGAATGCGGCAGCGCGACACGAACGAGAATGTCGGTGGGCTCCGCCGCCAATACTTACCCGCCGGAACGGACCCGCGCTGATTCTCGCAATTGGCGCTTGATCGCAGGGCCTTCGCGCTCCAACAGTGTCCACGCGCTCTCAGGGTCGGGGCAAAATGGAGACCAGAAAAGAGTCCACTGCGGCAGCATCGGACACCATCAGTGTGTGCCCGGCTCCCTCAAACCACTGAACTAGCTTTCGCGGTGCCGCCAACCGCGAGAGCCATCGCTCGGCCAGCACCGGGGGCACGACGAGATCGCGGCGGCCGAGCAACAGGTAAACCGGCACGTCCAGCGACGGAATTTCACGCTCGAAATCCATGTTCTGCTGTGCCAGCTGCCAATAGATCGTTTCCCATCCGCGCTTCAGTGACCACACCCAGTGTAGCCGATCCATCGCACCGTACTCCGGAGCGGTTAGCGCAACACGTATCTGCCCACTCGCTGCCGCGTTCGCCCTCGGTGACCCACCGTATCGATTCTGGAAGTTGATCTGCGACAAATAGCTTCGAAGAAAGTGTTCCCGCGGATACGGCGGTGGGCCCAGTTCGTTCAGGTTCGCGACGTCCTTCACCTGTCCCGCATGCAGTGCCGCCTCACGAGTCAATGCCCATCCGAGCGAGTCGCTTTCCTGAATGCTCACCTGCTGCGTCACGCCCACGTACCCCTTAAGCTTCAACGGCCAGCGGGCCGCCACACGAACGCCAGGGATGCTGCCCCACGAGTTGCCCACGAGCAGCAAATTCGGCTGAGCGTACCGAGTCAGCAGATTGTCGATGAGCACCCCCGCGTCGGCCACCAGGTCAGCTGGCGCCAGGCGATCCCAGTCTGCTGCACCGTAGCTCTTCCCGGCACATTGCTGATCCCAGTTCACGACGAGGTAGTGGCGCTCGAGTGCGGCATGATAGTAGCGCATCCACGCCATCTCCGATCCGCAGGGGCCGCCACTCAGATAAAGCAACAAGGGCAGTCTTGCGCTCCGGCCGCGAATACTGATCCATTGCGGTCTTCCGTTCAGTGTCACGCGCTCGAGTGATACGACTCCTTCGACGATCTCTCCGCTCTCGGCATCCCGCAAGGGTGGCGCGTGAGGGCGCAGCGACGCGGCGTAGATCGTAACACTCATCACGATCGCACCGGCAATACCGAGAATCCAGCGGAGCACCTGACGAAGCATGTCGGTAAATCCGGTGATGTGTGAACGAACGGATCGGGTAAGCAGGCTTGACTGGTCCAACCATCGCGAGAGCGTGACCTGGGACACGCCGACCTCCGCTGCCAACCGATACGCGCTGATCGCGCGCGGCCCGACCAACCGCTGCAGAACTCTCGCCTTGAATGCTGTGGTGTATTGCTTCATCGTCCACCCTCACCATCGCCCCCTCGGTGTCCATCAGATCGCCGACATCACCCCATCGGCGATGCGACAACTATCCTGACACAGGGGGCCGCAATTGGCGGTTCCATCGCCGAGACAGAGAAACCCATCGGCTCCAACCCGGTAGCTGATTGACACGCAGACGACACCATCCCGAGCAAAACGACTGCCGTCGTAATCTGCATTCGTTACGTGCTCGAACTCACCGCCGGCAATCCACACCATCACAGGTTGGCCAACTGCTCTTAACCCCGTGGTCCACACATTGAGGTTGAGGCAATCCTCTCCGGAAGCGACCATTTCCGGGAAGAGTGCGTCCAAGCGAGAGGGATATGGCACTGGGGGTGGTCGTGCACCATACGCGAACGCGCCCCGAATTCCACCCCACGGCTCGACCGACTGTGGCAACAGCATACGATATGCGCCAAACGGCGCCGTCGTGTAGGGGATTCCCTTGAACACATACACGCCGTCGGAACGACTGCCTTGCACCTTGCCCTGCCGGGTCGTGACAATTTCGTTCACGTGAATCCCTCCTGCGAAAGGTGCGAAGATGCGCTACTCGTGGAGCTCGCTCGCATCCTCGTCGAGCACCAGCGCCGTCAACGTCCGCTGTCAGGGTACGGGTAGCCTTTCGCGAGCAGAGCCGCGAGGTGTTTGTCGTGGCTGTAGATGTCGTCATAGAAGAGCACCACACCATCTTCACGCGCCACCGTGGTTGCATACACGATGTGCACCGGCACCCGTCGCACAAGGTTGAGCTGCTGAGGTGTGTTCTGGTGCATTGCTGCGACGATGTGCGTCGAATCCCATCCCGCCTGATCACGCAACAAAAACGTGGCCAGACGCACCGGATCCGCCACGCGAATACACCCGTGACTCGCATCGCGTCGCACGCGCGAGAACACCGACTGCGCCGGCGTGTCGTGCAGATAGACGTTGTACGCATTCGGAAAGATGAACTTCACGCCACCGAGTGCGTTGGTCGAGCCGGGTTTCTGCCGAATGCGCGCGCGCCCAGCCGCTGCGGCGGCAACAGCGGATGCCGACGTGCCGAGCACCGAACCGCCGTTGCTCACAACCTCATAGTTGCCGCGAGCGAGGTAGCCGCGATCACGCCGTGCCCGGGGCAATATCTCCCTGCGCGCAATACTCGGCGGCACGTCCCAGTAGGGCGAAAACACGAGATATTGCAGCGACCCGCTGAACACGGGCGTGCGGTGACTAAACGCATCGCCGACCACCACGTCCATACTGATCAGGTCCGACTCGCGATCACCGTTGGCCGTGAACGCGTGTAACCTGAATGCCGGCACGTTGACGATGATCGGTGGCGGATCACTGAGCGCGTGCGGCAGCCAGCGCCACCGCTCGAGAGTCAGCGCCATCTGCGCGACACGCGATGCAAAGGGCAGACGCAGTCGCGCCAGCGTGGCCCGACCGACAATGCCATCACTTGCGAAGCCCTGGCGCAGTTGAAAGCGTTTCATCCCGACGACCAGCGTGCTGTCGTACGCCAGCGAATCGCTAACGCCAGCGCGCGCCGCCGACGCTTGCAGGTCGCCGAGCGCGCTCAGGAGGCGCCGGATGTGCGGGACGCCACTGTCCACGCCACCGGGGCGCAGCGTACCAGTCACCATGATTTGCACAAGCGCCGTATCCGGCGCCAGCGCGCGATATCGCGCCATCGCATTCTTGAGCAGATGGTAGTGGAGGAACGGCGGCTCCGCCGCATCGAACAGCAGTGCAGGATTGGTGGACGTCGTCATCTCGCGAATTGCTGCGGTCACGTCGTACGGTTCGCGCGCAAAGCCCAGCGCAGCGTGCACCTCTTTCGCCGACACGCGACCGAACCGCAGCGCTCGCAGTGCACGCACGGCGTTCACCGTCAACAAGACATCGAGTTCCGCGCTCGCCGCCGCGTCCAGATTAGCCGACGTGACGAGCGCATGCAGTCGCGACGCGTCGTAGTCGGCCGCGGACAGCCCACGCGCATCGAGCAGCTCGAGTTGACGGATCACAAGCGCTGCCGCCGGCGTGGCGTTGCCGTCCCGGCTCCACAGCGGAGCACCGGTACTCTCGTACAGTGCCCGCAGCTCCGGTGTCACGTCGCTAAGCAGTGGCCAGCGTTGCGCCACGTGTTTTCCGGCGAGCACTACCGAGTGGATCAATTCGGCTGTGCTCGGCGTCGGTTGTCCAGATACTGTTGACGGCTCGAGCAGAGTGCGGACTGCGAGCACAGTCGTCATCAGTATGCTGGACCAGCGTGTTCCGCACCGCTTCACGTCGCTCGCCTCCAAACTGTTGAATAGCTGCCGACTCAACGTACTCTGAAGAAGCTGGTTTCAACCTGCAGCGACTTAGTGCGCCTGTGAAACGTTTTCGCACCGACACCAGACTCAGCTTTCAGGCGTGCGTGGCAGCTGGTGGCAAAATCCGCGACATTGTTGCCGGGCGCGCTCCTCTTTCCGTGCTGACTGCAGTGTCAGCGGCGAGCGCGCGGACTATTGGGATCGCTCACTGCCATGCTGCGGGGCGCTACGATGATTGACGACGTTCTCGCAAAGGACAGCACGACACGCCACTTGAATCAGTGCGTTCGCTCGGGAGTTCCCGGTCTGCAATACATCGCCGTAAGTGCTGACCGCGTACTCTTCGAGTATGCCGGTGGCTGGGCTGACATCCAGGGAAAGAAAGCGATGACACTCGACACTACGCAGATGGCGTACTCGATGACCAAGACCTTCACCGCCGTCGCGGTTCTGCAATTGGCGGAGCAGAGGAAGCTGAGTATAGACGACGAGATTGACCGCTATCTCCCGAATGCCGCGTACCACGGTCACGGCATTGCCGTACGTCAGTTGCTCAATCACACGTCCGGCGTTCCAAATCCGATTCCTCTTCGGTGGGTGCATCTGGCAGCAGAGGAGTCGAGTTTTCAAGAGGCTGAAGCACTTGCTACGGTTCTGCGCGAAAACCCTGATCTTGCGTTTGAGCCCGGCCGCAAATTTGCCTATTCCAATATCGGTTACTGGCTTCTCGGCAAGGTGGTCGAGCAAGTAACGGGACAATCGTATCCAAACTACGTTCGAGGGAACATCCTTCAGCCGTTGCGGCTCTCGGCGCAAGAGATGGACTTTGTGATCCCCGACGAGTCCCGTCATGCCAAAGGCTATCTGAAGAAATATTCGTTGATCAATTTGGTGAAAGGGTTCGTTATCGATCGGAAGTTTTTGGGCGATTACGAAGGACACTGGTTGCGGCTGAACAGCCATTTCCTCAATGGCCCAGCTTTTGGTGGGCTGATCGGCACTGCACGTGGTTTCAGCCGATTTCTGCAAGACCAGTTGCGTACCGAGTCGGTGCTGTTCGCGCCGGAGACCAAACGCCTGTTGGAGACTCGGCAGACAGATAATGCAGGCCGACCAATCCCTATGACGACAGGGTGGCACGTTGGCGAAACTCACGGCGAGGCGTATTTCTTCAAGGAAGGCGGCGGCGGTGGATTCCATTGCGAGATGCGCATCTATCCCGCAGTGGGCGTCGCAACAGTAGTGATGGCGAACAGCACCGGGTTCAGTTCCACCGGATTCCTGAGTCGTGTTGACCGTACGTTCATGCAGTTTCGGCAGAGATGACGCTGCGGGCTAACCAGTCATGGCGACCAGGCGTCGCGTGCGGCCAATAGCGCGAACAGTCTGGAGTGTCACTTGTGAAGAAGATCGCGTTATTCGTGATCGTGCTCGTCGTTGGGGCGTGGCTCGCGCTGTCGATCGCGGTTGAGCTCGAAGGCCCCTATGTCGAGGAAGACCTTGGCGGGCCGCGTCGAGCCAGGGCGCTCGTGCTGTATCATCCAAGTCGCGATGCGCATTTCAGCGACGATCTATCGCTCGCGACCGCGGATGGTCTGAAGGCCGCGGGCTACGGTGTAACCCGTGCGACGCTCACTGATCGCACACCGGCGCGGCCAAAGGGCTACACCCTGATTGTTGTTGTCAGCAATACGTACTACTGGACGCCTGACTTGCCGACGCTCCATTACCTCGAACGGGCGCGCTTGGACAGCACCACGGTCCTCGGGCTCATCGGTGGAGCGGGTTCGACGGGTCGGTCTGAAACGGTACTGCATCAAGCCCTTCGCAATACCGGGGCAATCGTCTTGCCCACGCGTTCGTTCTGGCTGTGGCGCCCGAATAGCGATCAGCCGACGCAGACGGCGAATCGACGGGTCGC
>JANMWU010000799.1:0-2703 GCA_031380785.1 Gemmatimonadaceae bacterium | reverse complement strand
CAGTCCGTCGGCGCCACGCAGCATCGGGAACTCGAGCCGGTCGCGTCGATTGATCCAGCGGTAGTTCATCCGGCCGACGTCACAGGCGAAATGCTGATTTACTGCAGCGTTCGGACGCGGACGGAGGCGCACGACGATGTTGTCACGCGTCTCGAGCACCACATTGCACCCCTGCGAACAGCTCGGGCAGATCGACGCGGCGCGATCAAGTTCCCAGGCGCGAGCCTTGTTGAGAAAGTCCTTCGACAACAGCGCGCCCACCGGGCAGAGATCGACGACGTTCGATGCCCACGCGTGCGTGAGATCGTGACCCTCGAATATTCCGATGTACGCACGGTCACCGCGCTCGCTCACATTCAGCACCGGGTCCTTCGCCACCACATCCATGAAACGCACGCAGCGCGTGCAGAGAATGCAGCGGTTTGGCACGTACAGCACATCGCCGCCAAAGTCTTCCATGGGATTGAAGCGCTTGGGCTCCATGTACCGGGAATCCTTGCGCCCTTCGGCGAAGGTGTAGTCCTGCAGCTCACACTCGCCGGCCTGATCGCAGATCGGGCAATCGAGCGGATGGTTGATCAGCAGAAACTCCAGCACACCCTTGCGCGCTTCACGCGCCTTCTCCGAATGCACATGCACCACCTGCCCCTCACCGACGCTGGTGGCGCAGGCCGGCGTGAGTTTCGGAAATTTCTCAACTTCCACCAGGCACATGCGACACACACCCGCCACCGGCAGCGATGGGTGGTAGCAATAGTGCGGGATGAGGACACCGGCAGTCCTGGCGGCCTCGATCAGATTCGTGCCCGGCGGCACGATAACCTCACGACCCTCGATCGTGAGCGTCACCATTCCCGGATTCGCCGGTGCTGCAGGAGCGGTCATGTCAGGCCGCCGCCGTGGAGAATCCGGGGATCATCACCGAGGCGCGGTTCCTGGGAATCTTCGCCTCGAACTCGTGGCGGAATTTCTTCAGACCGCTCACCACCGGAGTGGCGCACGAATCACTCAGCACGCAGATGGTCTTGCCAGTCATGTTATCCGCGATCTCGAGCAGCGTGTCGAGATCCTTCATCGTGCCCTGTCCGTCACGGATCCGCTCGAGGATCTTCGTTGTCCACGCCGTGCCTTCACGACACTGCGTGCACTGGGAGCAGCTTTCGTGCGCGTAGAACCGCGCCAGTCGCGCGATCTGCCGCACCATGTCCTGCGAATCATCGAAGCAGATCACACCACCTGAACCGAGCAGCGAGCCGGCGGCCTGAATGCCTTCGTAGTCCATCAGCGCCGTTTCGCACTCTTCCGGCGTGAGAATGGGAACACTCGAGCCACCGGGAATGATCGCCTTGAATGTGCGACCGGACGGCGGACCACCACAGAGATCCCACAGAAAATCCTTCATCGGGAATCCCATCCCGACTTCGTAGTTTCCCGGCCGCGCGACGTTGCCGCACACCGAGAACAGTTTCGTGCCGGTGCTCTTCGGATTGGTCGGACTGGACAGCGACTTGTACCAGTCGGCGCCGTTCTTCAGTACATGGATTGCAGCGCAGACGGTCTCGACGTTGTTGATCGTGGTCGGCTGCGCGAACAGCCCGGCCACCGCGGGAAACGGTGGCTTGATGCGAGGATTCCCACGTCGTCCTTCCAGCGAATTCATGAGCGCCGTTTCTTCGCCGCAGATGTACGCGCCCGCGCCCTTGTGCACATACACGTCGACGCGCTTGCCGCTGCCCATCGCATTCCTGCCGAGTATGCCCGCGGCGTACGCCTCGCGCACCGCTTCGCTCACGCGCGCAATCGGCTCGGTGTATTCGCCGCGGATATAGATGTACGCCGTTTCCGCATAGATGGCATGCGCGCCGATGGCTGTGCCTTCAACCAGCTGATGCGGCGTCCAGCGCATGATCTCGCGATCCTTGAACGTGCCCGGCTCGGACTCGTCGCCATTGATCGTGAGATAGTGCGTCTTGCCATCGGGCTTCATGAAGCTCCACTTCACGCCCGTGGGAAAGCCTGCGCCACCGCGACCGCGCAGTCCGGATTCCTTCACCACGTTCTGCACCGCAACCGGATCGGTGTCGAGCACCTGCTTCAGCGTTTCGTACCCGCCACGCTTCTGCCAGCCGGCGAGTGTGCGCGCCTCGGCGTCACCGAAGTATTTCGAAATGACGGCAGTTTCGCGGGCATGCGAGGGATGCGGATAGCCCATCAGTCGAGCCCTGCCAGCAGATCCTTCACGCTATCCACCGACACGCACTCGATCATCGTCTCATTCACCATTACCGGCGTGGCAAAGCCGCAGGCGCCGAGACACTCGACTTCGATCACCGTGAACCGTCCGTCGGGGGATGTCACGCCCAGCTCATTGCACTTTGTTTCCTTCAGGAGCGCGTTCACCACATCCTCGGCGCCGCACACATTGCAGGGCGTCGTCGTGCAGACCTGCACGAAGTGTTTGCCGACAGGATGCTGGTGGTACATGGTGTAGAACGTGACGACGCCTTTGACGTACGCCGGTGTCAGTTCCAGCACGGACGCCACTTCTTCCATTCCGTCCTGACTCACCCAGCCGCGCGACTCCTGCAGGATCCACAAGGCCGGCAGCAGCGCTGCCATTTTGGTCGGGTAACGCGTCAGCAACTCGTCCAGCTCCGCGCGGCGCGCTCCCACAAAAACCGGTGCGTACGGCTCGTGGTCAGC
>JANMWU010000796.1:0-2048 GCA_031380785.1 Gemmatimonadaceae bacterium | reverse complement strand
TGGAGTGGCCCTGAATATCAGCTGGTGGACGATGCCGGCTATCCTGGTGCCAAGGACACCTTGTACAAGTCCGCCACCGCGTACGGTGTGTATGCCGCGAAAGCCGGCGTGGTAAAGGCAGCAGGCGAGTGGAACAGCGCACGCATCGTCGTCGCGGGCAACTTTGTCGAGCATTGGTTGAACGGTCAGCAGGTGGTGCAGTATCAGCTCAACAGCCCTGACTGGGTTGCGCGGGTGAAGGCCGGAAAGTTTCGTGAGTATCCCAACTACGGCCTCGCGAAGCGGGGTTTCATCTCGATCCAGGGCGATCACCCTGGAAGCCTCAGCATCCGCGCGATGCGCATCCGGGAACTGCCATGACCACCGCCGCCACCGGCAGCAGCGCAGTACGCGTCCGCCTCTCGGTGATGATGTTCGTGCAATACTTCATCTACGGGTCATGGCTGGTCACGCTCGGCACATTCCTCGGTAACGCGCTGAAGGCCAGCGGCAGCGATGTCGGCACGGCGTATTCGCTTCCGGCAATCGCCGCGATCCTGTCGCCGTTCCTGGTCGGCATGATCGCCGATCGATTCTTCTCGACCGAGAAAGTGCTTGCGTTCCTGCACCTGGCCGGTGCGGCCCTTTTGTACTTCGCCGCAACGCAGACGGCCTTCGCCGGATTCTGGCCGCTGTTCCTTGTGTATGTGCTGTGCTACATGCCAACGCTCGCGCTGACCAACGCGCTGGCCTTCGACCACATGGCCGATCCGGCAAAGGAATTTCCGCGCATCCGTGTGCTCGGCACGATCGGATTCATCGCGGCGGGCTGGGCGATCGGCTTCCTGCCGGCGCAGTCTGTCGCCGGCGGGGCTGCGATGGTGAGTGCCGAGAAAACCGCGCTGCCACTGCTGCTCGGCGCCGGTGCGTCTCTGGTGATGGGGCTCTACTGCCTGACACTGCCGCACTCACCGCCGCACAATGCCGGCAAGAAACTGTCGGTGCGTGACGTGCTCGGACTCGATGCCCTCGCACTGATGAAGGACCGCTCCTTCGCCGTGTTCGTGCTCGGCTCCTTCCTGCTCTGCATTCCGCTGCAGTTCTACTACGCGTTCGCGAACCCGTTCCTGAACGAGATCGGTGTACATAATGCCGCGGCCAAGATGACCATCGGACAGATGTCGGAGATCGGCTTCATGTTGCTGATGCCGTGGTTCTTCGTGCGGCTCGGCATCAAGAAATTGCTGCTGATCGGCATGGCGGCGTGGACCTTCCGCTATCTGCTGTTCGCCTACGGCAATGCGGGAAGCGGAATGTGGATGCTGTACCTCGCGCTGCTGCTGCACGGCGTCTGCTACGACTTCTTTTTCGTAACTGGTCAGATCTATGTGGATCAGCAGGCGGACATTCGCATCCGCGCGGCAGCGCAGGGTTTCATCGCGCTTGTCACGCTTGGCGCCGGACAGCTCATCGGCTCGAAGCTGTCGGGGCTCGTCGTCGACGCGAACGTGATCGCCTCCACGACCGCCGGCGGAGCGGTGACACACGACTGGTCGAAGATCTGGTTCGTGCCGGCCATAGGTGCGCTTGGTGTGTTCCTGATCTTTGCCGCGCTGTTCAAGGTGAAGCCGACGGCCAGCGCTGCGATACCGGCGACACACTAGGTGAGGCTTTGGTATCAATCGGCCCGGGGGACTACTCTCCCGGGCCGATTATCGTTCTATGTCTCACCCGCCACCGGAGCGTGCATGATTCTGCGTTCGTCCGTCGCTGTTGCGTCACTCACCGTCGCGTTGGTCGCTTCAGGCCTGCACGCCCAAACCCCCGTCCTGAGCGAACAGGACGCGCATAGCACCGCGCTCTTTCAGGCGGTGAGCGTGAGCGCCATCAATCCGCGCATCGTCTGGATCAGCGGCCACTCCGGAACCTGGGCGCGGTCGTTGAACGGCGGTAAGACGTGGGAATCGCACGTCATGATCGGGCACGACAGTCTGCAGTTTCGCGACGTTCACGCCGCGGACGGCGATCGGGCCTGGCTGCTGGCGGCGGGCACGGGGGAGAAGTCCGGC
>JANMWU010000788.1:0-3217 GCA_031380785.1 Gemmatimonadaceae bacterium | reverse complement strand
ACACTGCTGCGCATCGGCGTCAATGTGGGTCGCACCGGTTCGCTCAATCCATACGCGGAGCTCGAAGCGGTGGAGATCGGCGGCACGACGGTGCGCATGGCTACGCTGCACAACTTCGACCAGATCACGCTCAAGGATCTGCGCGTGGGCGATCGCGTGCTGGTGCAGCGCGCCGGCGACGTGATCCCGCAGGTGATCGGGCCAGTGCCTGAGAAGCGTGCCGCAAAGAACCCGCCGGCGCCCTTTGTCCCGCCGACTGAATGCCCGTCATGTGGCACGCCGGTGCGTCGCGACGACGACGAAGTCGCCCTGTACTGTCCAAACGTGGCCTGTCCCGGCCGGCTGCTGGAAGCGCTGGTGCACTTCACCAGCGTTGATGCGATGGATATCCGTGGCCTCAGTTACGCACGCATCGAACAGCTTGTGCAGGCAAACCTCGTGCACGACGCCGCCGATTTCTTCACGCTGACGGCGGAGCAAATTCTGCCGCTGGACCGCATGGCCGAGAAGAGCGCTGAGAAGCTGGTGGCGGCTATCGAGACGTCACGCGCGCAACCACTGTCACGATTGCTGAATGCGCTTGGAATCCGGCATGTCGGTTCAGTGGCGGCACAGCTGCTGGCGCGACGATTCGGCAGCATCGAGGCGCTGCAAGGCGTGTCGCTGGCGGAGATCATGCAGGTCCGCGGCATCGGCGACGTCATTGCGGAATCGGTGCGTGAGTTCTTCGACGATCCGGCGGCGCGCGAGCTGGTGCGCAAACTGATCGCGGCGAGTGTGCAGACGACTGAACCCGACGTCAGCGGCGGGGACGGACCGCTGAACGGATTGACGGTTGTGATCACTGGTACGTTGCCAACGCTCTCGCGTACCGATGCGACGGCGCTGGTTGAACGCGCCGGCGGCCGCGTGACCAGCAGCGTGTCGAAGAACACGTCATTCCTCGTCGCCGGTGAGGACGCGGGGTCGAAGCTGGACAAAGCGAAACAACTCGGCGTCACCGTGATCGATGAGACCGAGTTGATCAAACGCGCCGGTGTGACGTGAGCGGTGGCGTTACGACGCGCGATAGGCGGAATACGCGGGGTTGAGTACCAGCTCGCCGTTGATCAGCAGTTCGCGATCCCACGGCAGGATGATCGCGGCGTCGGTTGTCATTGCCGCGAAATCCGGCGCGAAGGCGCCGGTCCTGAACCCGACCGCAGTCTTCACCGCTTCGGCGCCGAGATTCACGATCGCGGCTTTCGCGAGTCGGAGGGTGTCGCCTGAATCGCAGGTCTCGTCGACGAGGAGCACACGCTTGCCTCGGGCGGCGGCCGGCGCTTCGCCAAAAATTGCGGGCGTTTCACGCACTGAGGCGTCGGGCCGATAGCGACGACTGACGGTCATCGACGCAAAAGGGCGATCGAGGATCGATGCGATCGTCGCGCCGGGAATCACTCCGGCATTGGCGATGCCGACCACGAGCTCCGGATCGAACTCACGCGACACTTTCAGCGCGAGCGCACGCGAGAGTTCGCCGAAGAGTTGCCACTCGACTTCCAGCACGCCCTTCGCTGGGTCCACCATGGTGCGACGCGGGGGCATCACAGCAGCTCCGTGTGCGGGGCGATCTGAACGGTGTCGCATCCGGATGAACGCGACCAGCATGACAGTTCGACGCGAAGGTAGCGGGAAATCGCCGAGACTGCAGCGCGACGATCATTGCCGGAGGCGGTACCTGGCGCGTAACTTGTGCAGAATCACGAGTCCACGTATCGGGTGAGCCCGACGATGGCTTCGCGACGCCAACTCTCTGTCCTCGTTTTCCATGACCTGGTTGAGTCGTGTCACAGAAGGCGTCTCGCGTCTGCTCGGGCGTAAGCCACGGCCGCAGGAAACGGTCGCGAGTCGGCCCGATTTCGTTGCGGAAGGGCTATCGCTTGAGAAGTCGAACGACCTCGACGGGGCGCTGACTTCGTATCGACTGGCGCTGCGGACCAGTCCAGATGACCCGCGAATTTTACTGAACATGGCGATTGTGTTCACGAAGTCCGCACGAAACGATGAGGCGATCCGGACCTACCGCAAGATTCTTGAGGCGTCGCCGACGCATCCGGGTGCGAACTACGGCGTGGCGTTCCTGCTGATAAAGAAGGGCGACGCCGAGGCCGCGCTGCAGCATCTGGAAACGTTTCTGATAGCGGCCCCATCCGGAGGCGACAGCGCGCGATGGATCGGTCATGCGCGGAGCACCATGCGTAGTTTGCGTGGCGAACCAGAAGTGCCAGAGTCTGCCGACGATGCTGTCGCCAGAGCACCGGTCGATACTCCGGTGCGTCACGCGGCGGTGCGTTCGATGCACTCCGACACTGCGCAGGGCGAACCGCCGGGCCTGAAGGCTACCGGCACTGACGGAATTCGTCACGGGAATGACGTCTGAACAACCACTCGGCCGCGTACTCGCGGTCGTCAGTCAGAAGGGTGGAGTAGGCAAGACCACGACCGCGGTGAATCTGGCCGCCGCATTCGCGCGGAGAGGCCTCAAGACCCTGATCGTTGACGTCGACCCGCAGGGTGCGGTGCGTTACGGCGTCGGGCTGCGCAAGGGACATCCGACGCTAGGGTTCGCCGACTATCTGCGGGGCACAGCGTCACTGCGCGACATCATTCTGCCGACGCAGCTGCCTTGGCTTCGCGCGATGCTGGTGGGCAGTGTGAACGATGCACATGAGCATGACGATTACTCGCGTCGGGCCTCGGAAAAACCGCTGCTGGCCCAGCTGCTCCAGGTTGCCCGCGAGCGGTGCCACGTTGTCGTCGTGGACACGCCCCCCGGACTTGGCGGTATTGTTCGTGCTGTGCTGGCACTCAGTCAGCATGTCATAATTCCGCTGCAGTGCGAGCCGCTGGCGTTGCAGACCACGCCGCAGATTCTGCGCGGGATTCAGGACGCGCTTCTGACGAACGACCACCTGGCGCTGGAAGGGGTATTGCTGACCATGTATCAGTCCGGGAATTCCTCGAGCGAGCGCACGGCGCAATACATCCGACAGCACTTGCCACAGAATCTTGTGTTCGACATTGCCATTCCCCGCTCCGCCGCCGCCGCCGATGCCTTCGCCGCCGGCGTGCCGGTGGTGCTGCGCAATCCCACCGATGCCGCATCGCTGGCGTATGTGAATCTGGCGGCGCGATTGGCGGAGCATTTCGCGTGATGGCTGCAAGGCGTGGCATG
>JANMWU010000769.1:0-1574 GCA_031380785.1 Gemmatimonadaceae bacterium | reverse complement strand
GGGCCGTTCGATCATGGGCGCGGGAACGGCAGTCGTCTGAGGGGTATCACCTTCTCAATACTCTGTCGGCAATCTGCGTCCCGAGGTTGTGATGAACGCTATTCGTACAATGTGCGCTGCCGCGCTGCTGCTGCCAGTGATAGGGTTGGCGCAGGCGCGTCCAGCTGTGGCGCGGTCAGCTGCTTCTGCGGCATCCTCGGCGTCTGCGACGGCGCTGCTCGAGCGCACTGCGGGCCTGTATACCGGTTCGCGCGGTCTGCGCGCCGAGTTTACGCAGCGCGTGAAGAATCCGATCACTTCCAGCGAAACACCGAGCGCTGGCAGCTATCTGCAGCGCGGCGCCGGCGTGTTCAGCGTGAATTTTTCGCAGCCCGCCGGCGATCGTATCGTGAGCGATGGCAAGACGCTGTGGGTGTATGTGCCGAGTGCGACGCCAGGTCAGGTGCTCAAGATGCCAGTGGGTCCGGGGGCGCCGGGCGGAATCGATCTGGTGGGGCAATTCTTCACGTCGCCGGCGCGGAAGTTCACGGTGAGCGATGGTGGGACGTCGGCTTCGGGTGGCGTGTCGCTGAGAAAACTGGTGCTGGTGCCGAAGGCTGACATGGGATTCACACGCGCAGTGTTGTCGGTGGTTCATTCGAGTGGAGTGCTCAAGCAGCTCGAGGTGACTGAAGGCTCAGGCCTCGTTCGGACGTTGAGCTTCACGACCATCACGCGCGGAGTTGCGCTGGCGGCTGATGCGTTTTCGTTCAGTGTGCCGAAGGGTGTCACGGTGGTTGATCAGGCGGCGTTGACGAAGGGGATGTGATCGCTCGTTCACTTGGCTGAGATCGTTCCCTCAGATCACAACAATGCGGAAGCTGGTGATTATTGTCGCGGTATCCTGCGCCGTTGCAACCGGTCGCGTCGCCTTCTTCTCCAGAATTGCCAAACCCGTGCCGATTGCACCCGCCGTCAAAGCGTCAGTGGTGTCGATTGTTGCCGAAGGCGACTACGTCGTACTGAGCTTTGTCCGCGACGTGGTGGATCCGATAGATCCAGCGAAGAAGGACACGACCACCTGGTTCGACATGTTCCGCATCGAGCATGGCTTGATTGCCGAACACTGGGACTGCGCGCAGAAGTAGGACGAAGCGGATGTAGCACGATCCGATCCGCATCGTCGAAGCATCGACGCATTCTCCTGATGTGTGTCGGCGATTGCTGGCCAGTCTCTGCGACCGTGCAGTGGCTGGCCTTTTTCCGTCTGGGCGCTGTTGGTCAACCCCTGTATTGACTATCAAAAAGGCAACTATTAGGTTGTCCATTCTTGTCAACTCAGAGGTTGATAATCACAAAGTAAACAATAGAGTTGATTTCGCAGAAGTAAAGCTTTAGGTTGACAATCCGTAGTGCTTGGGTCCATAAGTTCGCCGTTCATTTCACGAACACATCCACGTCCCGACACATGCCCCGAATCACCGACGTCGGACAACTGCGCACCCATCTGATGGCGTTCCGCAGAGCGCAGCGCCTCACACAAGCCGATCTCGCGACGCGACTTGGCGTCACCAAGCAGCGCATCAGCGCCATTG
>JANMWU010000753.1:0-3246 GCA_031380785.1 Gemmatimonadaceae bacterium | reverse complement strand
CGCGTGCGGCATGACCGTGGAAACGATGGACGCCGAGCATCACGATCGTGTGCTGGCGATCACCTCACATCTGCCGCACTTGATCGCCTACACCATTGTCGGCACGGCGACGGAGCTCGGCACGGATCTCGAAGAAGAAGTGATCCGGTATTCCGCCAGCGGCTTCCGTGATTTCACCAGAATCGCCGCCAGCGATCCGACGATGTGGCGCGACGTGTTTCTCAACAATCGCGACGCCGTGCTGGATGTTCTGGCGCGGTTCAACGCGGACCTCGAGCGGATGCAGAACGCGGTGCGCGATGGCGACGGTGAGGCGCTGTTCGAGTGGTTTACGCGCACCGGCGCTATCCGACGCAGCATTGTCAGTCTGCAGCAGCATACGCCCGAAGACGCGAAGCTGCGAAAGACATAGGCTCCCGCTCACCCGAATCGGCTTTCTAGCCGCGCAATCGCGGTACCAACACGCCGTCCACAAACTGGTTTGGCCTCCACCCAGTCACCAAAGGGTCCAAGAGAAAATTGTCAATCGCGCTTGCACCAAGCGCAATGACCTCGCCTGCGGGCCCAAGGCCCACGTGTGCTGCGACGAACGCCAACGCCTGAAAAACCGTGAATCGCAAAACTTTCGGCTTTAGCTTTGCAATCCAAGGCTTCTCCGACAACGACCGGACGTACTCTTCAAGCAGTTGCGCATCTGGTGCTCGCGAACCAAGCCATGCCCGAAACGTTCGTGCTTGTGCGAGAAGATCAAGAACGTCTTCGATTGACACCTGTCTGGCATTCACAGCCTCACGAATCGATTTGGCACCCGGAACAAGCATCGCCTGAAACGCGGAAAACTGATTGCTCGCCCTCGTATACCTGCGAGCGAGGGCATCGACCTGCGCTGCTGCGAGAGATGCAGTCACCGAATTCGCCGCTAGGTCGCATCGCTCTTCGGCAGCGCACTCTAACAGCTCTCTTGCCGACAAAAAATGACTGAGGAGATATGCGGGATTGATGCTCGCTATGGCAGGCGAGGTTTTCTGATGAAACACAGCATTGACGCTGTTGAAATCGATATTCGTACGCACTCGTACTCCATCCGCTACTTGATCAGCGACGAATATCATCGAACTTGGGAAGTTCATCTCCGGCACTAGTTCGCGCAAAATATCTGAGATACCACGGGACATGAGCTCTGGATCGAGCATGTCGGCTCTAGCGCGTAAAGCAAGCGCTTCGTCGGCGCGGAAGACTTCAAGACGCTGAGAGACTTGACCG
The DNA here is from genome assembly GCA_031380785.1 of Gemmatimonadaceae bacterium. Taxonomy (GTDB): domain Bacteria; phylum Gemmatimonadota; class Gemmatimonadetes; order Gemmatimonadales; family Gemmatimonadaceae; genus JACMLX01. The sequence goes on along the minus strand of JANMWU010000753.1, from coordinate 1,983 downwards.
GCGAGATTCCTCGCACGGCCTTTGCTTCCCGTTAAATCGAAAAGGGTTCGGCGGAGAAAGACTTCAGGACCAGCGTCGCCTCCGGGGCGCTCCGAAACTTCATAAGATCGCGGTTCGTAACGTTCGCGCGCGCTCCCAGAATTGTGAGTCATAATCCCGAAACCGTTCTGCTGGAATCGAAATTTCGCATGTCCTGCGTCGAGGAACGGTAATATTGCATTGTGCGACCACAGTCGGCCAATCTGTGCAATGCCTCCTGCAGTGACCACAACTCGCACATCGCTGTAGAAGAGCATCGCCTCAACAAGCGCGCCGATATCCATCGGCTCGAGAGGATCGAGCGAACCTCCGGGCCGAAAGGCGACTTTTTCGAACATTGTCAGTGCGCTCGTCTAAATTGCTGAGAAAGAGCGTGCAATCCTACCTAGCAAATTGCGAGCGACATCATACCCCGGGCGATTACGCGCCAACGCGCGCCGACACCCCATTCTGCGCCGACACCGCGCTCGGATCTTCCCCCGGATTGATGAACCGATCCGTCTCGATGTGATGCTGACGCTCATAAAGCTCGCGGTAGCGACCATTCTGCGCCAGCAACTCGCGATGCGTGCCGCGCTCGACGATCTCACCCTTCTCCAACACCAGAATCTGATCCGCCGACGTGATCGTCGACAAACGATGCGCGATCACGAACGTCGTACGGCCGGCACGCAAACGGCGCAGCCCTTCCTGAATCAGCTGCTCGCTTTCGCTGTCGAGACTCGACGTCGCTTCGTCGAGGATCAGGATGCGCGGATCGGCGAGGATCGCTCTGGCAATCGCAACCCGCTGACGCTGACCGCCACTCAGTTTCACGCCGCGCTCGCCAACAATCGTATCGAAGCCGTCGGGAAACCGACTCACGAATTCGTCGACATACGCAATCTTCGCCACTTCCTCGACACTCTCATTCGTCGAGCCGGGACTGGTGAACGCGATGTTCTCGCGCACCGTGCCGTCAAAGAGGAAGTTGTCCTGCAGCACCACGCCCAGGTGATGGCGATACTCGTGCAGTTTGAGATCGGTGAGCGGCGTGCCGTCAATCAGGACCTGACCCTTGACCGGATCGGCAAACGCCATCACCAGCGAGATCATCGTACTCTTGCCACCGCCGCTGCTGCCGACCAGCGCAGTGGTCGTGCCGGCCGGTGCATCGAAGCTCACGCCCTTGAGCACCGGCACATCCTTCTCGTACTCGAACCAGACATCCTTGAATTCGACGTGACCCCGCAGCGACGGAACCGACTGCTTGCGCGCGTCCTGCTGATCTTCCGTCACCATGTCCTTCAGATCACGAATGCGATCGAGCCCCGCCAGCGCTTCGGTCAATTGCGTGCCGATGCTGGCAATGCCCACCACGGGCAGCGTCACCAGTCCGATGAAAAACACATACTGAATCAGTGATCCGAGCGTCATCCGGCCGGCGAGCACATCACCGCCGCCGATCATCATCAGCAACACGCCGAGCGCACCGATGATCGCAACCGACAATGCCGTGGTGGCAGAGGTTCCGGTGATCGTCGCAGCGATGTTCCTGAACAGCTTGTCCACGCCCGCCGCGAACACTTCCCGTTCGCGCTTCTCGGCCGTGTACACCTTGACAATGCGGATGCCGCCAAGCGTCTCGGTGAGGCGACCTGTCACATCGGCTGTGATCACGCTGCGTTCGCGGAAGATCGGGCGAAGACGCTTGAACGCGATCGACATGCCGACACCAAACAGTGCCAGAAACACGACCGTCGCCGACGTCAGGCGCCAGTTGAGCACGAACAGCCACACAATTGCAATCGATGCCGTGAGGAATCCGCCAAGCAGCTGAATCAGGCCGGTACCGACGAGGTTGCGGATGCCTTCCGGATCATTCATCACGCGGCTGACAAGCACACCACTCTTGGTGCTGTCGAAGAACCGCACGGGGAGTCGAATCAGGTGCGCCTGCACATC
>JANMWU010000723.1:0-1677 GCA_031380785.1 Gemmatimonadaceae bacterium | reverse complement strand
GCGGTGGCCTCGGCGAAACGCCGCGCGCAATCGCCGCAACTTGCCAGGTGCGCTTCAACCACCAAACGCTCATCGGCGTCGAGCGCGTTGTCCACCAACGCGTGCAGCGTGCCTTCATCCACGTGCGACATGTGAACCTCCTTCACCCTGCGTATACACCTCAAGCATGCGCTTGCGCGCCCGCGCCAGTGTGGTGCCGATCGCGCCGCGCGACAGTCCCGTAGCCTGCGCGATCTCGTCATAGTCAAATCCTTCCGCCTGCAGCAGTAACACATCACGATCCCGTTCCGACAACTGCGCGAGAGCAGCGCGCACGCGCAGCCGTGTCTCTTCGCGTTCATACGCCACGTCGGGTTGTTCATATGGCGCGACGTGGTCTTCGTCCTTCACCAGCACCAGCCGCCGGTCACGCGTGGCGGCGTTGCGTCCTTCTTCGCGAAGGAGATTGAGCGCCACTGCAAACAGCCATGGCCGCGGATTGCTCGGTGGCGCGGCAACCGCACGCGCGAACGTTTCCTGCGCCAGCTCCTCTGCACGACCGCGGTCGCCCGTGCGGCGCGTAAGCATCCGCACGAGCGACTCGTGGTATTCGTAAAACAGTGCGCCGAGATCCAGTCCCATGATCGGTGCGGCCCTCACGCGCCGCGGAAATCCTTCGCCACCTGCATCACTTCGTTTGCCGCCATCGTCGCCTGTCCGACGCGCTGAATGCGAATGCTGACCTTGCGTCCTGCGATCAGTACATCGTCACCCAGCACCGCTGCGTCGCGCAGTTCGGGCAGCGCGGTCAGCAGCGCAAAGTACGCAGCCGAATATGCCTCAACACTTACCACGCGCTGCGCCTGCTGACTCAGGTCCTTCCACTGCGTACCCTGCTGCACGTATCGGCGGCTCCCGACTACGCGCTGCACTGAGCCACCCGCCGTCGGCCGCTCGTCGACCGAGCGATCCTGCGCCCGTGCGCTGACCTTGCGGGCGCTTCCGACATTGGCGGCGCTGAGCATGTCGGCGCTGGTCTGCGCGGCTTCAAACGCCGCCTGACCGGTCTGCGCCTTCGCGGCTGGCGTCACCGGTGCCGCTGCTCCGGATACGCTGACTGCTTCAAGCCGCAGCGGTTCATTCCGCATCCGCTTCGCCCCCTGTGACGGCGCTGCAGACACAGCACCCTGCGCGACTCCACCACGGCGCGCCTCGTCGTCGCGCGGCATCGGCGGGTTGTTCGATGCCAGCGTCGGTTCCTGCACCAGGTAGGCCGTGTATTCAGTCACGATGCCGTGCCGCAGCGCCAACGCCTTGATCTCCTCGATGCGTTCCGGCGTCGAGCCTTCCAGTCGCATGGTGCGCGTGAGTGCGCCGATACGGCGTGCCGCCCACAGCGTGCTGACGTATTCGTGATCAGTCTCGTGCGATGCGAAGACCACCGGTGTCGCCACACGGACTGCCTGTCCATCACGCGTGCCTTCAATCACCAACGGACCGCTGCCGCCGCCCTGATATCGTCCGAACACCACCAGTTCCTGACCGGCGAACAGATCTGGCATGCGCACCGGTTCGATCGAAACGATGCGTGCCGGTGACGACACCACATGCAGATCGACCAGCGCCGGTGCGCGCAGCTTACGCGCCAGATTGCCAACGGTCTGCTCAACATTGCCGTTCGGTGGCACAAAGTCTGCG
>JANMWU010000689.1:0-3776 GCA_031380785.1 Gemmatimonadaceae bacterium | reverse complement strand
CGGATTGCCGGCCGGTCGCGATCTGTGGCGACTCGCCTGGTCACCGGCGGATGCACAGCGTCTGGTGCTGGAAACTCCGCTCGAATACGCCCCCGGCACTCGCTACATCTACTCCGATCTCGGCGCCGACATCCTCGGCTTCGTGGCTGAGCGTGTGAGCGGAAAGAAACTCGACGAGTTTCTGCAGGAGCGCGTCTTTGCGCCGCTCGGCATGACGGAGACGTGGTATCGCGTGCCGGCCAATGTGCGCGAGCGCACTGCGCCGACCGCCACCATGTCCGTGCGCGGCTACTCGCTGCAGGGCGATGTGCACGATGAAAACGCGCATGCGCTCGGCGGTGTCGCGGGACACGCTGGTCTCTTCAGCACTGCCGGCGATCTCTCCGTGTTCGCCGCCATGATGCTCGGCAAAGGCACGTACAACGGCACGCGCATCATCAGCGACACGACGGTCGAACGTTTCACTGCACGCGCTGCCGGCTCGCGCGCGCTGGGCTGGGATACATGTGCCGAGCACAATGCCGCTGGCTGCGGGCGCTACATGTCGGCGCGCGCCTACGGTCATACTGGCTTTACCGGAACGTCGATCTGGATCGATCCGGAGCGCGACATGTTCGTCGTGCTGCTCACCAACCGGGTATTCGAATCACGCGCACGCCGTCCGGAACGCGTCATTTCCGATGTACGGGCCGACCTTGCCGACGCCTCGGCATGGGCCGTCACCGCGCCGGGTATGACGGTTGATGTCAACGGCGATCCCGAATTTCGCGCCGACTTCGCTACGGGCTGGAATCCGGCGCCGGAAGTGCATGTTCGCCGCGCCAGCTGCGGTGTGAGCCGCGGCCGAGCGCTGGCGCGACGGTCGGCAGGAAAGCATGCGCGTTCCCGTCGCGCTGCGTGCAGCGGTTCATCGCATGGAAAGGCAAAGGCGCGATCGGTTTCACATCACGGCCGGCACGCATCGGCGTCGTCACGTCGCGCAGCAGCCCGCGCCCGCAGTCACTCCAGCGCTCACAAGCATTCGTCGGCCGCCAAGGCGGCGGCGAAGAAGAAGCACCACCACCATTGAGCGCACCCGCCGGCCAGCCCTCGTGGCTCGCCGGTATGAGTAGGTTTCTGTGTATGCAGACCACACCGGAAGAACCGCTCGACAGTCCCGACGCCACCGGCGCGTCCGACGTCGACGATACCGCCACAACGTCCGGTGGCGTCACGCTCGAACAGGCGAAACTCGTACTGCGCCGCGTCAAGGATCCGGAGCTGAATCTCAACATCGTTGACCTTGGACTGGTCTACGACATTCAGGTGGAAGGCTCTGACATCAATGTCGACATGTCGCTCACATCGCCGGGTTGTCCCTCGGGCCCCGAGATTATGGGCGAAGCGGAGAAGCAACTCCGAACGGTTCCGGGCGTTGGCGAAGTGAAGATCAACCTGATCTGGTCACCGCCGTGGACACCTGATCGCATAGAGCCACGGGTGCGCACGTACCTCGGCTTCTGAAGACGCCGCACTTCATACGTACGTTTCTCGCCACCGCGCTGGCACTCGCTGCCTGTGGCCCAGGTGGGCAGAAGGGAGAACAGCCGCGTGTGACAGTGGAGCGTGCCGCCGGCGTCTATTCCGGTCCACCGCCTCTACCCACCTGTCCCGGCACTGGACACTGGGAAGCGTGCACGGTGTTCGACCGGCTCGAACGCGCCGGACTCGCTCCGCAGCGCGGCGACACAGTCCGCCTTCCGTTTCTCAGAATCGCGGGCCAGACCTGGCGGCTTGGTTCGGCCACACTGCACGTCTTCCGATATGGTGATTCGCTCACGCGGCACATCGATTTCGCGAAACTCGACAGCCTGCATGCGCGACCCGTCGGTGACACTCTCGTGAAATGGCCGGGTACGCCGACACTGCTGGTGAATGACAACCTTCTCGCGATTCTGCTCAGCGAAAACGATGAACAGGTGGAACGCGTGAGTCTGGCCCTGACCGCTGGTCCGCCGCCGAAGGCGATGCCAGCCGCACCGAAATGACTTCATGCCTGTAGTGTCCCGCTTCGTGCTTCGATCGCTGACTGCCGGCGTGTTCCTGGCCGCCTGCGCGCACCCGACACCGGCACCGGTTCCGGTTCCGCCAGTGCCGCAACCGCAAGCCGCACCACCGTCAGCAGAGCCGGCGAAGCCCGGTGAAGTGATGGTCGATCCGCGGCGCGTCGTCGTGCCAAACGAAACCGGAATTCCCATGCGTGGTGCCGCATCGCTGCCGGCACCACCAGCTGTGCCTCGCGAGTTTCGTGCAGTGTGGGTTGCAACGGTGGACAATATCGACTGGCCCTCACGCCGGGATCTCACCACTGCGCAGGCGCAGCTTGAACTGCTCACGATTCTCGAGCGTGCGAAAGAATTGCATCTGAACGCTGTGGTTTTCCAGATCCGGCCGGCGGCGGACGCGCTGTACGCGTCGAACCTCGAACCGTGGTCGGCATACCTCACGGGCGCGCAAGGCAAGTTCCCGTCACCGAACTGGGATCCGCTTGCATTCGCGGTGCGCGAGGCACACGCGCGCGGACTCGAACTGCATGCCTGGTTCAATCCGTATCGCGCCCGGCACCCGAGCGACAAGAGCCCGCTCGATCCAACGCACATTGCCGTCACGCGTCCGGAAACGGTGAAGCGGTACGGAACGCATCTGTGGATGGATCCGGGTGAACCGTCGGTGATTGCGAAGTCGCTGGCCGTCATCGTCGACGTGGTGACGCGGTACGACGTCGATGGCGTACACATCGACGACTATTTCTATCCCTACAAGGAACGTGACGGGCGCGGTAACGTGATTCCGTTCCCCGACGAACGCAGCTACGGCGCCTACACCGCCAAAGGTGGTACGCTCGCACTCGACGACTGGCGTCGCTTCAACGTCGATACGTTCGTGCAGCAGATGTACACTCGCGTGAAAGCCGCCAAGCCGTGGGTGAAAGTCGGCATCAGTCCGTTCGGTATCTGGCGTCCGGGATATCCGTCCGACGTGCGCGGTTTCGACAGCTATGCCGAGTTGTATGGCGACTCGCGTCGCTGGCTGCGCGAAGGATGGCTCGACTACGCGACGCCGCAGCTGTACTGGCCAATCGCAAAGGATGGTCAGCCATATCCGTCGTTGCTCGCATGGTGGGCCAGTGAGAACGTCAAGGGCCGTCACATGTGGCCCGGCAACTACACCAGTCGCGTTGGTACCGCGGCAGCGTGGACCGCTGACGAACTGGCGAATCAGATCGCTGTCACGCGACGTCAGGGCAACGCGACGGGCAACGTGCATTTCAGCATGTCGGCGTTCATGCCGTCCACTGCGTCGCCCGGCGCGCGCGCGGAGCGCGATTCGCTGGCGTCACGGCTGATTCACGACACGTATGCAATCCCGGCGCTGGTACCGGCGTCGCCGTGGCTCTCCAACGCCGCGTCCGCACCAGTGGCCGCGATCGTGCGCGAAGATCGTGATGCGCGCACCGGCGCCACGTTTCTGCTCGCGACGTTGCCGGCACAGCAAGTGGCGCGAACGTGGATCATCTCGCGCTGGGACGGCCGAAACTGGTCGAGCGAGCTGCGTCCGGCGGACGGTTCAACGCTCACGCTCGCCATCGCCGCCAACACCGGCGAAGGCGTCGGCTACTGGATCAGCTGGACCGACCGCGTCGGCACCGAAAGCCCGCCCACCGGCTGGCTCCGCACCAGCGACAACGTCGCACGATTCATCGCGCCGTGATTGCGCTGGTCAAATCTCTGCAGGCA
>JANMWU010000673.1:0-1787 GCA_031380785.1 Gemmatimonadaceae bacterium | reverse complement strand
AATCGCGGAGATCGCCGGCATTCCCATCGGCACCGTGATGAGCCGTATCTCGCGCGGACGTCGCCTGCTCGCGGGCACGATCGTGGCGAATCGCCGCGCGTGGGGCCTCGGCTCGCAGGATGGCGCGAAGCCCGGCGCGCGCCTCAGACTCGGGCACGACCGGAGCACGCCATGAGCGACCTCCATCTCAATTTCGGCGCACAACCGCACGAAAGGCCGGACAACGACGAAGCGCGTGAGGCGCGGCATCAGGTGCTCGCGACGTTGCTGGGCGCGTACGCCGACGCGGAACTGCCACCTGAGACAGCGTCGCAGATCGACGCCCATCTGCTCGGATGCGCGCGCTGCCGGCGCGAAGTCGAACTGCACACGGCAGTGCACGCGCGGCTGACGCGCGAACCGTTCATGGCGGCGAGTCCGGCACTGCGCGATCGCATCATTCAGGAGATCGCGCAGGCTCGCGTTCTGATGACGGCGGCCGAGACGCCGACGCACAGTGGCTGGTGGCGCTCGACGACCGTTCGCATCGGGGCGGCAGTGGTAATTGCGGCGGTGGCGACGGCCTTCGGCGTGTCGCGCGTGCGAGCAGTCGCGCAGCCGGCCAGGAGCGCGACGGCGATGCTGAATGCGGCAACGGTGCCGTTGTTTGCCACCATTCTCGAGGACTATCGTCGTGTCACGGCCAGCGATCTGCCGGGTCGTGCGCGTGACCTTGACGCCGTCCGCGCCGCTGTGCCGTTTCCGGTGCAGCCGCTGCGCGCCGCCGGAGCGAGTCTGCTGGCGGCTTGGAGCACTGATTTGCACGGCGAACCTGCGGCCGTGCTCGCGTATCGCTGGCACGACCGACTACTGCTCGAGTATCTCGTGGCTGAGCCGGTCTTCTTCCGCCATCCCAGCGTGCGCACACCGGTCGCGGCCGGTGAAGCGGTCGCAGCACGTGACGGTGCGCAAGGTTTGCTTGCGTGGGCTGCACCTGAGTCAGGTGCGATTCTCGTCGGCGATGTGTCGCCGGACGAGCTTCTGGCATTGCGGGTTGGTGGCACCGGACACTGATTCTCCCGGGACGATTCCGAGAGTTTCCCGTCGAGACTGGCAGTGTGATTTGACCTGCCGTCCGACTCGCCGCTGTGAGGACCCGAGATGGATACATCACACTGGTGGGAACATGCGTCCCATCGGTGGCCCTGCGTGATTCGATGGCTGCCCGCGCTGTTGTGTTTCGCGCTTGGTGCCCGCATCGCGCCCGTGATTGCGCAACAACGACCGGTGCCTCGCGATTCGCTCGCGACGCCGGATTCGGTGTTGCGCGATTCGCTCGCGGCGCGACTGCAACGCGCCGAGGCCGCAATTGAATTGCTCCGCAAACAGCTGGCGGTCGAAGCGACGACAGTGGTTCGCACGCGCTCGCGACTCCAGCTCGAACTCTCGGCGCGCGTACTCACCAACGCGTTCCTGACCACCGACCGCGTGAACAACGTCGATGTACCGCAATTCGCGTTGCCATCCGCCACGCAGACGCCGCTGGCGGGCACGGCCGGCGACCGCGCGCTCGGACTGTCGGTGCGACAGACGCGCGTCGGCGCGGCGCTCAGTGTCGACAGTGTGCTCGGTGCGACTTTCGAAGGCGATGCCGAGTTGGATTTCTTTGGCGGCATCAGCGCTGGGCCGGGTGATCGACGGCTGTTTCCGGAGCCGCGGCTGCGCACCGCGCGGGCGCGATTGCGGTGGGCTCGCACCGCGCTGTTCGTCGGCTCCGACACGCCACTGATTTCCGATCTGAATCCAGT
>JANMWU010000648.1:0-3142 GCA_031380785.1 Gemmatimonadaceae bacterium | reverse complement strand
CCCATCGGCACACCGGGCCCTTCATCGGCAACGGCGATGAACAGCTGTTCTGCGTTGCGGGACGCAGTGACTTCGATGCTCGTGCCCGGCGGCGAGTATTTCGACGCATTCTCGAGCAGGTTCACGATGATGCGCTGCGTCTGCGAGAAGTCGCACAACGTCGCCAGCACATCATCCGACAGTGAGACAGCCACCGTATGCCGGCCGAGCAACCCCTGGGCACGCTGCAGTGCCGCACCGATCATCTCGTCGGCGGTGTTCACGGCCGCCGTCGGTCGCACCGCGCCCGCCTGAATGCGCGACAGCTCGAGCAGATCCCCGACCAGCGCTTCGAGTCGATCCGCTTCCTCTTCGATGATCGCCGCGCGGCCTGCACTGTTTGCGCCGGCCGCAATCTCCTGCGCAATTCCTTTGATCGTCGTCAGCGGCGTGCGCAGATCGTGTGACACCGCCATCAGCAGCGAACTGCGGAGCACCTCGACCTGCCGCTCGGCTTCCGCGCGCTCCGCCGTGGCCACGAGTCGCACCCGTTCGACGCCAAGCGCCGCGTAATACGCCAGCGCGTCGAGCAGTCGCGACCGATCGGTGGACAGCGTCAACCCTGCGTGCGCCGCGACACGCAGCACGCCCACTGCCTGATCGCGCACGCGCAACGTACGGAGAAGCGTGCGCACCTCCAGGTCTGCAGTGATCGTCGGATCGAGACGCGTCGTGCCGTCAGGCAACTCCACCGCACTCTCCGCACGGCGGGCGAGCCATGTCACCAGTCCATCCGCCGGTGCGGCGATCGCACCGGCACTCGCCTGACCGGGTAGCGGTTGCGCGCTGGCAGCCCACACCAGCGCGCCTTCGCTGTCGATGCGAAACAGATCACAACTGTCAGTGCCAAGCGCATCACGGATCACGGTTGCCATCGCGCCAAGTGCGGCACTCGCATCCGGAGCGCTCAGCGTTTCCGCGCCGAGCGTCGCCAGCCGATCCACTTCTTCAGCGCGGCGCATCGCCGTGATCGCGGTGGCATTTGCGCGATAGAGCAGCTGCGCTGCAACAACGCTCGTCACCAGGAACGCCACCAGCACCAGCCAGTCAAGTGGATCGCTGATGACGAAGGTGTAGAACGGCGGCAGGAACAGATAGTTGAAAGCGCAGAAAGCGAGCGCCGCAATGCTCAGGCCGACCGTGCGGCCACCGGCGGAACTCGCTCCGAGCACCACCAGCAGATACGCCAGCGCGATGTGCGCCTTATCGAGCCGCGCACGACCGAGGAACAACAGTCCGGTGGTCGCGACCAGCACCGCAACCCAGAGCAGCGCCGGACGAAGCCGCGCCTGACGCTCGTGATTCATGTGGTCGACGGCGCGTCCGGCTCGAACCGGTACCCGACACCGGGCTCAGTCTGGATGTAGCGCGGCCGCACCGGGTCACCTTCGATCTTTCGACGCAAATGTCCGACGTACACGCGCAGATACTGCTGCGCGTCACCCTCCACATTGCCCCATACCGACGTGAACAGCTGCCGATGCGTGAGCGTCTGCCGCGGATGGGACACGAGTGCACGCAGCAGTGCAAACTCCGTCGGTGTCAGATGCAGCGGCACGCCATTGCGTTCCACACGCCGCAACTGCAGATCAACGGTGGTGTCGCCGAAGCGCAGCACCACGGCGGCGGACGACGTTGCGGACACGGCGCGCGCACGGCGCAGCTGCGCTCGGACACGGGCGACGAATTCGACGGTCGAAAATGGCTTGGTGAGATAGTCGTCGGCGCCGGCATCAAGCAGCGCGACCTTCTCGGTATCCTGATGCCGCGCCGAGAGCACCAGGATCGGCGCGGTGGACCAGCGGCGGATTTCGCGACAGACGTCCAGCCCTGAGCAGTCTGGCAGTCCAAGATCCAGTACAACCAGAGCCGGTAATTCCGCCGCGGCGGCATCGATACCGTCGGCGCCCGTCGCGGCGTCGACGACACGAACCTCGACCTCTGAATCGGAACCGAAGAGCGCGAAGGATGTCAGCGCATTCGACACCAGGCGTCGGATCTGCGGCTCGTCGTCGATGACGAGAATCGTGAGCGATCCACGCGGCGTGGTCAGGTCTCGGGGCACGCACAAGGTTACGCGGGCACCGAACCGGACGACAGGGAATTTCACACCTGCTTTACGCCGGGCGCACAGATCGCTCATCCGATTTTCACGTCGGGTCCACAAAACTCAGGCACGTTCTTTTCCGAGACTGCGGTGAATTCCGTGATGAGCGTCCGAGCCATGACCGTGGCGGTGCTGCTCGCTCCATTCCTCCCTCTGCACCTGCCCGGATTGTCTGTAAGCGGCGCCCACACGCCGTTTCATGAGGTTGGGGAAACCGCGGGGCTCGTTGCTGTGTAGTTTTGAGGCATGACCCTGCCCTTCCCCAATATCTCGCCTGACCTGATCCACATCGGCCCGCTGCGTGTGCGCTGGTACGGGCTGATGTACGTGCTCGGCTACATCGTGGCAGGACGACTATGCAAGAAGCGCATCGAGCAAGGCACGCTGCCGCTGACGGCCGAAGGGCTCGACACGTTCCTGACCGCGATGTTCATCGGCATGCTGCTCGGCGCACGCGTCGTCTACGTGCTTGTGTACGATCGCACCCTGCTCACCGGCATCGAGTGGCTGAAAGTCTGGCACGGCGGTCTCTCGTTTCACGGCGCGGCGCTCGGCATGGTCATCGCCTGCGCGTGGACGGCGCGACACTACCGGATTCCGTTCTACACGCTCACCGACGCGCTCGCGCTCTGCGCCACGCCAGGGCTGGCGCTCGGACGCATCGGCAATTTCATCAACGGCGAATTGTATGGCCGGCCGACTGATGTGCCGTGGGCGATGGTGTTTCCGGCCGCGAATGACGGGATCCCGCGGCATCCATCGCAGTTGTACGAATCGCTTGGCGAGGGTGTGATTCTCGGCAGCTTTCTCTGGTGGCTCGAGGCGAAAGCCCGGCGTGAAGGCTGGTGGCGGCCGGGTGTTGGCGGCAGCGCATTCCTGATCGGCTACGGCATCATCCGCTCACTGGTCGAACTCACGCGGCAGCCAGACGCGCAAATAGGATTTCTGCCCGGCGGCTTCACGATGGGGCAGCTGCTTTCGAGCCTCATGATCATC
>JANMWU010000623.1:0-1672 GCA_031380785.1 Gemmatimonadaceae bacterium | reverse complement strand
ACTGTGCTCGCGCAGATGGCGGCGGTGGTGGTGGTGCTCCAGATCGTGTTCGGTGCCCTGATGGTGCTGAACGGCCTTCCCATTGTGATCCGCTCGCTGCATCAGGCCACCGGCGTGCTGTTGTGGTTGAGCACATTGACGCTCACGTACGCCGCGCGGCGCGCGCAGCATCCGCCGGCTGACGGCACCGCAGTAGGCGCGCACGTACGCCCGCGCACACCGCAGATGGCCGGAGCAGCCGCGTGACCACGCCGTCGCTGGCGGCCGACGCACTCGCCGATCGCCCGCTGTGGCGCGATCTGGTGATGCTGACCAAGCCCACCATCATCTCGCTGCTGCTCGTTACCACTGCCGCGCCGATGTACATCGCGGGACGCCCCGATCTCTGGCTGCTCGGCACCGTGATGCTCGGTGGATATCTGATGGCTGGCGGCGCGAACGCGGTCAACATGTATCTCGATCGCGACATCGACAACGTGATGACGCGCACCCGTCGACGTCCGATCCCAAGTGGAAGGATGACGCCACTTGCGGTGCTCTCATTCGGCGTCGTGCTGGCGGCGACAGCCACGTGGCTGCTGGCGTTCTACGTGAATGTGCTCACGGCCGTGCTGGCACTCGGCGGTTTTTACTTCTACGTCTTCATCTACACGCGCTGGCTCAAGCGCACCACGCCGCAGAACATTGTCATCGGTGGTGCGGCGGGTGCGTTCCCGCCGCTGGTTGGCTGGGCCGCAGTCACCGGTCGCATCGATCTCACGGCGATCTATCTCTTCCTGATCGTCTTCTACTGGACGCCGCCACACTTCTGGGCGTTGGCGCTGAACAAGCAGAAGGACTATGGTAACGCGCACATCCCCATGGCACCGCTGGTGTGGGGCGAACGCGAGACGATGCGACAGATGTTCTGGTACACGATCGTCCTTCTTATCGTCTCGCTGCTGCCGGTGACATACGGCGCATTCGGCTGGATCTACGCCACCAGCGCCACCCTCTTCGGCGGCCTGCTCCTCGGCGGCGTCGTGAAAATGATGCGTGCCAAGGACTGGGTGAAGCCGGCGTGGTGGGTGTATGGCTACTCCCTGCTCTACCTCGCATTGCTCTTCGCAGCGATGGTCGTCGATCGCCAGCTGGCGCTTTGAACCGCACACGAACTGCGCTGACGCAAACTGCCTTGACGCCAAGACGCAAAGCGCCACACAGCGCTGCAGGAAAGGATATTTCTATTTTGATCATTTTAAGCGTTTCGCTCCAAATATGAAAGAAACGCTTGGCGCCTTTGCGTCTTGGCGTCAAATTCTTTCCGCAGCGTGACGTGGGAACAAAGTGGCGTGGTCGCGTGAAGCCCTGTTCCTTTCCTTGCACATCTGCGTCAAAACTGTTTGCAATGCTCGCGTGCCACTGGCCGGCGAGAAGCATTGTTGGAGCGCATGAGTAGGTTGGATGCATGCCGCTGCCTCCCGATACGCGACCACCGGCACCGCTGCCGGCCGATCTTCTGCCGCTGACGGAGTATCCGGACGTCACGTCAGCCGCCACCGAAGCCGTCCGGCGATTCACGACGCCGCCGCCGATCACGCGTCGCATCACTGATCCCATTGAACGCGCGGCGATGCCGAAGTTCATGCCGCCCGGCTCCGAACACCGCGACGTGCTTGGTGGTGAAGGTCGG
>JANMWU010000612.1:0-2451 GCA_031380785.1 Gemmatimonadaceae bacterium | reverse complement strand
CATCAGCTGCTCCACGGCGTGACCGATGGTGTGGCCGAGGTTGAGCACTTTGCGCAGGCCGTGCTCGCGCTCGTCGGCGGCGACGACGCGGGTTTTTATCGCAACGCTACCTGTGACGATCGCCTGCCAGTCAGCGCTGCCGATGTCGGTGGCGGCCACAGTATCGAAGTACGCAGCATCGGCAATCACGCCGTGCTTGAGCGCCTCGGCGAGACCATTTACGCGCTCCAGCACTGGCAGTGTGGTGACGGTCTCGATATCCGCTACGACTGCAACCGGTGGGTGGAACGCACCGACGAGATTCTTGCCGTGATGCGTATCAACGCCAGTCTTGCCGCCGATGGCTGCATCGACCATCGACAGCAGCGTTGTGGGCACCTGCAGCACCGGAACGCCCCGCAGATAGGTCGCTGCGACAAAGCCCGTGAGATCACCGATCACGCCGCCGCCGAGCGCGATCAGGAGACTGTCGCGGCCAAAGCGCGCGTCCAGCAGCGCATCGGTCACGCGCGCCCACGATTCGCGCGTCTTGTGCTCCTCGCCGGGCGCCAGCGACACGAGAATGCAGCGCTCCTCACCCAGCGTCTGCGCAATGCGGCCGGCGTACATCGGCCCCACGATCTCGTCGGTGACCACCGCGATGCGATGCGCCTGGAGCACCTCGGGAACGAGCGCCGGCAACGCCTCGAGCAGTCCGTGGCCGACGTGTACCGGGTAAGGGAGCGTCGTGCATGTGGTCACGTTCACAGGCGACCGCCTACCAGGTCACTTCACCGGCGCCGGCCCGCTTGTTGGCGACGCGTGCAAGCGTGAAAAGCAGGTCGGAGAGCCGATTGAGATAGATCACCACCAACTCCGGCACGTCAGCGTCGTGTTGCAGGGTCACCACGCGGCGTTCGGCGCGGCGACAGACTGTTCGCGCAACGTGCAGCGCGGCGGCCTTCGGAGTGCCGCCAGGCATGATAAAGCTTTTCAGCGGCTCGAGTTCGGCGTCGCCGGCATCGATTGCGCGTTCGAGCTGCTCGATGCGCTCATTGTCGATGCGGGCCTTGGTGAGCTGCTCCGCCATCTTGGCGCGGTCGGGTGTGGCAAGGATAGCGCCGATGGAAAAGAGATCCCGCTGCACCAGGACCAGCACCTCGTCGATCCGCGGCATCAGCTCGACCGCTCGGACCATGCCGATCACGGCGTTCAATTCATCGACGTCGCCGTAGGCTTCGACGCGCGGGTTGTCCTTGGCCACGCGTCCGCCGCCGAACAATCCTGTGTCGCCCTTGTCGCCAGTGCGGGTGTAGATCTTGAATGACATGGCCGGAAACTAGTTACCTCACCTTCTTCGCACGCCGGACTGCGAGTCCAATGCGGTGCTGGGCAGCGCTTGGCCAGACCCGGGGTTTCGGTCGGCGACCGGATGCGTGAAGTTGCTTCGACCATGACTCACGAACCGAGAGACATCACAATCATCGGCGCCGGTCCGACCGGACTGTACGCGTTGTTTTACGCTGGAATGCGCGGTGTGTCGGCCCAGGTGATCGACGCCCTTCCGCAGGCGGGTGGCCAGCTGGTCGCGCTGTATCCGGAAAAACTGATTTTCGACGTCGCCGGTTTTCCGCGCGTGCTGTCGAAGGATCTGGTGGCCGGGCTGAGTGACCAGGCGGCGCAGTTCGGCAGTCCGCTGCACCTCAATCGCACGGTGACCGGTCTGGACGAGGCTGAAGGTCATTTCGTCGTCCGCACCACGGACGGCGATTTTCCGACCAGGTCGGTTGTGATCGCAGGTGGCATCGGCGCATTCTCACCGCGAAAGCTGCCGCAGACTGTGGCGCATCCGTGGTATGGCCGCGGCATCGATGACGTGGTACTGGATCCGGCCCGCTACACCAACAAGCGGGTCCTGATCGTAGGCGGCGGGGACAGCGCCTTTGACTGGGCCCAGCAGCTTCGACCGCACGCAGCACATGTGACGCTGATTCATCGCAGCGACCGATTCCGCGCCCATCAGGCCACCGTCGACAACGTTCTGCAGGCGGCTGCACAAGGTGATCGCACTGACGTGCACACCTTCCACGAACTGTTCGACGTGGTGTCACAGGACGGTGAGAAGCTGAGCGGCGCGGTAATCCGTGCCACGAAGGACAAAACGACACGTGCAATCGACGTGGACATGATCCTGCCGATGCTTGGTTTCGTGAGCGATATCGGAGCGCTGGCGGACTGGGGGCTCAATGTTGCAAAGGACGAGATCATCGTCAGCTCGCAGATGGAGACCGGTCGTGCGGGCATTTACGCCGCCGGCGACATCACCACCTATCCAGGTAAGCTGAAGCTGATTTCAGTCGGCTTCGGCGAAGCGGCGACGGCGATAAACCAGGCCGTGCACTGGATCTATCCTGAGAAAAAGATCAATCCAGGGCATTCGTCGAACCTGGCGATCTTCGGGCAGACGGCGGA
>JANMWU010000711.1:0-6851 GCA_031380785.1 Gemmatimonadaceae bacterium | reverse complement strand
CGTCACGGCAGCCAGCTGGACGACCGCCTTCTTCATCATGTAACGATTGGCGCTCTGCTGGCCGAGCTGCACATAGAGCCCGCCGACGTTGATCGGAGTGAAGCCGATCAACAACACTTTCACCGTGTACGGTCCACCGGGGCGAAGATTGCTCACCGCGAATCGTCCATCGTCGTGTGAGCGGGTGTTGATGATCTGGCCGGTCGGGACAAATGTGATGGAAACGGAGGCATTCGGGATCGCAGATCCCGCTTCGTCGACGACGACACCGCCGAGTGAACCGCTCGTGATCTGCGCCGATGCGATCGAGCTGTACAGCGCGACCGAGATAAGTGCACTGCCGACTGACAACGGTTTCATGAATACTCCAGAAGGTCTGGACCTGCGCGGCGAGCCGCGAAGTGCGGCTGCGATCAATCGACGGCCGGCTGGCACCATCATTGCTGCGGATGCGTGGTGATCCTGCGCCTTGCCACATGGGCTCAGGCGCTTCGCAATCGGCGACCGCTGCCGACAATTTAAAGCTTAGAATCACGGCGAAACGCAGAAAGCGAATTCATTGATTCGTGACAATTCTCGTTCTCTTTTGTGACACAGAAATAGGCATTTCGTTGCGTCACGCGATCACACGATTGTTGCGTCTCGTGTGTCATGAATGGGCGCGAGACTGTGTCCGGCTTCCTGGGCCGCGAGTGCGCGTGTGAGGCGCGTGAAGCTCGCAAGACTGGCCGTTCGTGATCCGCGCGGGCTCGTCGCCGGCCTGACCGTTTTCGGCCGGATCGTCACGCTGCCGAACGACAACTCGATCAAGATGGCGGACTTGCACCGACGACGGTGATCGATGACGTTCCGCGCGGGCGACTGCGCGATTTCGCTGACGAGCCGATTCAGAACTCGTTCCTGTAGCTGACGATCTTGAATATTCCGCCGCGTTCGATGATCGAGCCAAAGTAGCGGTGGGTCGAGATCTCGCCGCTCTTATCGGCCACACGAAGAAAGCATCCGCCGGTGAGGGTATTCCGACCTTGCTTCGCAGTGCGCCCTTTGCAAGCGTAACTCTCCAGTTTCGCCGGAATCTCGTCGGTTCGACGCAACAAGCGCGTAAGTCCGCTGACACTCGGATTCTGAATCGTTCGCCACATCAGCGCCGGATCCTGGCGGTAGGGCGGGTGTGTGTTCGGCGATTCCGGATACACCAAGTCGGCGAATTCACGCGCGTTGATCGCCATCCGGTGCAGGTCGAGCGAATCGGACGACGCGACGGCCTTCATGAAACGCGCGACAAGCGCATCGCGTGAGTCAGACCCGTATTGAAGCGCAGTCACAGGGTCGCCGCCGACCGCAGTCCTGAAACGGCGCAGCATTTCCTCGACCGGCAGAATCGAGTCCACAACGTATCCGGGCAGCGTACGGTTGATCGAATCCTGACGCGCGCGGGCGATTGAATCCTTTGTCACCGAATCGCGTGCTGCTACGCGCACGTCAGCCGGAGCGGCCGATGCGGTATGATCGCGCGAACAGCCGGCGACAAGAAGAAGCAAAACCAAGGAATTGAGCGGTCGTGACATGCGATGAAAGTTACAGGAAGTCGGATGAGTCGCTACGTAAACGGCCGGCGCCCGTGAGGGCGCCGGCCGTTCCCTGCGCGCAGAAACGATCAGTTGCGTGCGTATGAGGTCCAGCCCGTCCACCACTTTGCACCGGCCGGATCGGCTGCCCCGCGGTAGGCGGTCGCTGTCACAGTCGTTCCCGCTTTGGCCTGAATTTTCCCTGTGAACGTTGTCAGACCACCAGTGGCAATCGCCGATCCTGCCGCCGGGGTCCAGTCGAAGGCGGTGATGCCGCTCGGCACCGATGACGTCGCCGGCATCGCCGCGAACAGTGATGCTGTCGTAACCGTATTGGCTGCGAGCACCAGGTTGTTGCCGGTCAGGTCAAACACATTCTGCTGCACCGTGGCGCCGGCTGCCGTTGCATCCTGGAACACCTTCGGCGTCTCGACGAAATAGTTGTTCAGCACCGCAAGATCCGACGTCGTCACGTCCGGCGTTGCGGCGCGCGCGGCACGAACGAATGTGAGGCTGTCGCGAAGTGAGATTCCATCCACCGGCCAGCGGCCCAGCACACCGTTCACGTAGTAACCGCCGGTTCCGCGGCGGAGCATCATGCCGTGGCCGCCGCCGGTGCCGGAACACGTCGTGGCGCCGCAACCGATCAACGTGTAGTTCGCGACCAGCGGAATGGTGAACGGCGTCGAGTTGAAACCGAGATCGCAGCCGGTGCCGTTGCAACCGTCGTTCTCGATGCCTTCAATGTCCACCGAGTAGAAACCGCCGCCACTGCGCGGAGTCAGCTGCACCGAGTTGTAGCCGATCAGGAACTGCATGCGGCCGCTCCAGCCCTCCGACATGTCGTACATGTCGTCGCCCGTTTCGTACGC
The DNA here is from genome assembly GCA_031380785.1 of Gemmatimonadaceae bacterium. Taxonomy (GTDB): domain Bacteria; phylum Gemmatimonadota; class Gemmatimonadetes; order Gemmatimonadales; family Gemmatimonadaceae; genus JACMLX01. Next base: position 4,411 of record JANMWU010000711.1, on the reverse strand, counting down.
CATCGCATGATCCTGGTCGAATCCACCGCCGAAGTATTCGTAGGAGTCATCCAGCCCGGCCAGCGCTTCGGTGTACGACACGCGGGTACCTGAACCGACAGCCGCGAACGTGAAGGAGTTGAACTCCTGGTCGATCAGCGGTGCGAAGCCGGCGAATTCCACGCGCACATACGACAGCGTCCCGGAGTTGTCGGTGGGCACCGTACCGCCGTTGTACTGCACGAAGTAGTTCTTACCGCCCGTCACCGTCGCGCCGTCGGTGCCGGAGCCTTCAATGTTCACGACACCGCTGCGGTTGTCGAGCGCGTTGCCAATGAGGTACAATCCGCCCCAATCCGCAGGCTGACGCGAGCCCACCGCGCGCGACGAGGTGAAGACGATCGGAAGGTCGGCTGTTCCAACGGCCTGGATCTTGGCGCCGCGCAGAATCAGCAGTGTTGATCCGAGTGTCGCGTAGTCGCCAAGGATCCTGGTGCCAGGCTGGATCGTGAGGGTCGCGCCGTTGGCGACGTGAATGAAACCCTTCAGCGTGTACACCGTGTCGGCGTACAGCGTGCGGCTGGCCGTGATGTCCGTGATGATATCAGCCGCCGCGGTGCCGACGTTCGCTGTCGTAGCAGTGAACTCGCCCGATGGGATGCTGGTCTGGCCACCGCGCGTGGTCGTAATGCGGAAGCGGTAGACTGTGAGAACCTTCAGGCCCGCGCGCTTGTAGCTGAGCGGGCCAGCCGCTGCCGGTGCCGTGATCGTCGTGTCGCCCGCGTAAGCGCCAGTTGCACCTTCTGCGCGTTCGACGAGATAGCTGTTGTCACCAGCGACGCTGTTGAACGACACGGTGATCGCAGCCGAACCGGCAGCGGCAGCCGATGCGCCAAGAATCGGATTGACGGTGGGGGCGGTGGAGTCCTTGCCGCACGCGGTGGCCGCGACCGCTGCGATCAGGATGACGGCGTGTTTCGCCAGACGGGGAAACGACATGCAAAGCCTCGAGACACAATGAGTGAGCGTCGAAACGCGAAGACGGCGAGGCACGAATGCCTCGCCGTCCACAAAGAAGTACTTGCGTTGTCCGCGTTTAATGTCGTTCCTGTCACGGCGCTGTCACACACATCATGGCCGCCACCGCACTATGTCACGGCTGGAGTCGCAAGCCCAGGGTGAACGTGCGCCCGGTCAGGTACGATTCGCGCACCACCGTCCCCTGCACAGTCTGATATGGCGCGTCGAGTACGTTGCGCAGATCGGCGCGCAGCGAAGCCGAGCGGGCAAAGCCCCACCGCAACGAAATGTCCATGACATTGCGCGGCTTCTGAATCACGTCGGGCAGCGGCGACTCACCGGCGGCATTGATTCGCTCACCAACGCGATTGTACAGCAGCGTCGCCGACGTGCTGCCATCGGTCGTGGTGTACGTCAGGCCGCCGTTCACAACGTACGGCGCCTGACCAACCAGGCGACGCTTCGAATTGGTCTGGCTGGTGCCATTGGTGCTGTCGAGCTGCACCTGACTCTGCATGATCGTTGCGTTGCTGAACACGGAGAATCCTTCGAAAGCACGACCAAGCGCGTTGAGATTCTTGCGTAGCTCGATTTCGACGCCGTAGTTGTTGGCGCTGTTCGCGTTGACGTACACAATCTGGCGCGCGCTTGACGAGGCGCGATAGGCACGCTCGATCGGATTCTCAAAGTGCTTGGCGAACACACCGAAGCTGATGATCTCACCCGGATTCTGGTAGAACTCCCAGCGGATGTCACCGTTGGTGATGTTAGAACGCTTCAGGTCCGGATTGCCCGCGATGTCGTCACCACCGACCACGTCGCGGCTGATGATCGGTGACAGCTCGCGATACTCGGGTCGTGCCAGCGTCTGCGATCCCGAAAACCGGAGCTGCTGCCGCTCACTGACCTTCCAGTTCACGGCCAGCGATGGCAGCACGTCGCTCCAGTGCTTGGTGGTCACGACTGGGCTGCCAAGCGTTGACGTCGCGTTCACTTGCAGACGGTCCTGCTCAAAGCGTGCGCCGCCGATCACGCGAATCGCGCTGCGCACAGGGATGTCGAACATCGCAAACCCGGCCGACAAGTGATCCGTTGCGGTGTATGCACCGCCCTGCGACAGTGGCGCAATGTCCAGCGACCGCTGACTGCCCGTCGTGAGGCGACCGTCGAACAGGAGCTCGGCCGGCAACGCACGGATATCGTTCGTGAGTCCGGGGCCGCTGATGTTGAATGCGCGGTTATCGGCATCGCGATCGGTGCTGCGATACAGACCGCCGACGCGCACCAGTGACTGGTTGCCCGGCGCGCCGAACGAGAAGGTGTACTTTGCATTGCCCTCGCGGCTGTTCTCGTTCAATTCTGAGAAGGTGCGCACGGCACCGCCGTTGCCGCCGTTGAACCAGCGATACACCGGGGTCGACGTGGGAGTGTCCGTCTCGAGAATCTGCACGAACTCGGAGCGATCGGGCTCGGAGCGACGCACTCCGCTCAACGTGCCATACCACTCGACGTGATGATTGCCATACTGATGAACACCGGTCAGCTGCGCCGACCGGATCGCGCGCTCGACATACTGCTGGCGCGTGATTCGTGCGCTGGTCTGGTCGCTCGAAAAGACGCCGGTCTCCACACGCGCCGTGTTGTCCGCGCTGCGGTTGTATATGCCGTTGAACGAGATGCGCGAATTCTGCCCGAGCTGCGTGCTCAGGTTGGTGAGTCCACCCCATAGCACGCTGCGCTGCGCCGATGAGCCGTTGAAACGATCGATCTCGATCGTCTGACCAGACACCGGTCCGCGATCGGCCTGCGCCCGCACCTGATCGCTCTTCACATCACTGCCATTCGCGTATGTGCCGGAAAACAGATAGCCAAGACGGTGACCGAACAAAATCGGATCGTTGCCACCAACCGAGACCGATCCATTCATCAGCGGTGAGCCGCTTGCCGACGCTGGCGTCCACGAATTGCGGAGCTGGCTGATGAGCAGGTTCTTGTCGCCCTGATTCAGGTTGTAGGTCGCAAAGTTGCCGACCTGACGCAGGAGACCCGGCAGCGATCGGTTGGTGCCGACGTTGGCGAAGTTTTCGCCACCCGCCGCACCGGCGCGCAGAATGTCCGACGCCGTCGCGCCCTGTTCATAGCCGCTGCCAAGATTCAGCGTCCAGCTGCGACGTGCCGGAAATTCCTTGGTGCGGATATCAACCAGCGCACCGGAGAAATCACCCTGCTGGTCCGGTGTAAACGTCTTGATGGTGGTGATGTTCTGCAGCAGACCAGAGGGAAACAGGTCCAGCGGCACCACGCGCTTCTCGGGCTCAGGGCTTGGCACGCGCGCCCCGTTCAGCGACGCCGTTGTGTAGCGCTCGCCGAGACCGCGCACGAAGACGTACTTGCCATCCTGCACCGTGACACCGCTCACACGCTGTACCGCCTGCGCGGCGTTTGCGTCCGGGCTCCTGGCGATCTGTTCAGACGTGACACTGTTCACGACGCCCTGTGCGTTCTGCTGTCCGCTGAGCGCTTCGCTCACCGTTCCGCGCTCCTTGCTCGCCGAAACCGTGACCGCCTGCAGTGACACACTGGCAGTCGCAAGCGACACATTCTGTTCAACGCTCTTGCCTGCGGCGACAGCGATGCCCGTCACCGTCTTTGCGGTGTAGCCGATGCGGCGAACGAGAAACGAAACAGTGCCCGCCGGCACGCCCATCACTGTGTAGCGCCCATCGACGCCCGACTGCGCACCAACTGTCGTGCCGACCAGCTGAACTGCGGCGCCTGTGACAGGCTGTCCAGTGGCTCCATCGATCACGCGACCAACGATTCGACCACTGGTGCCAGACTGCGCCTTCAGTATTGACACCGCCGGGAAGAGCAGGGCGGCCATAGCGAGCAACGATGCACGTCGCAGGATTTGCATATTGTTTGTCACGGGAGGTTCGGTTCAGCAGATCGCCGTTGACCCATAATCGGATCGCCTGCGCTCCAGCTATTCACGAACCTTAAAGTTCGCGCCGTTACATTTGTGGCTTGTGAGGGTTGTGTAACGGAAGTGTTGCGATTGCCTACATACCGTGACACTCCCGTCGTGATGGCAGGGGCTGCAGCGGGAATTCCGTTCGCCCCGAGTGTCACACAGCGGACACGGCGATACGTTGCGTAACAACCGGGTGTCCAACCGCCGACCCTCAGCGACCCACATGGCCGACTCCCTCGCGCGTACGCTGGGCACCCGTGACCTGACGTTGCTGGTCGTTGGCAACGTGATCGGATCGGGAATTTTTCTGGTCCCGTCGTCGGTCCTCGCGCAAAGCGGCGAGTCAGTACCAATCGCCATGACGGTGTGGCTCGTTGGCGGCGTACTCTCGCTGCTCGGCGCGCTCAGTTACGGAGAACTGGGCGCGATGGACGGCGG
>JANMWU010000604.1:0-11648 GCA_031380785.1 Gemmatimonadaceae bacterium | reverse complement strand
GCGTTGCCGGCATGGCTAACGCTACGTCAGGTCGCGCGCAGAACGCTTGGCGACTTCGCGCCTTCGCGTCAAAGCTTTTGCAGTGCTCGAACTCAGACTCGCTTTACCTCGACGCCCATCTCCGCCACTTCCATGTACGCGCCGATGATCACCGGTGCGGCGGTGACATGCGGTGCGGTGGCGACACGCAGAATGTCAATCACTTCGTCGGTGCCACCGTCGCGACAGTACAACTCGATCACCATGTCGAAACGATCGGTTCTCGCGTCGCCATCTTTCACGTAAATCGCGCTTGCGACAACGTTCGCCTGCTGCCCGATGCTGTTGCGGATGGCGGCGCGAATCTTGTCGCGATGTCCGGTGCGGGCCATCAGGAAAGTCACCACTTTCACATCGTGACGCTGACCGGTGCCGAGGTCCACGTTGGTGGACTCGACGAGCCGGAATCCGCCCGCCTGCAGCACACCAATCGGTCCCAGTCCGCCACTGCCTCGCACACCGTGCGGAAAGGCACGCTCAAACCGCTTTTCGTCCCACAGGTTGCGCGAGACGTAGTCAAACGCTGCCTCCGTGCTGCGCTCGGTGTTCTCGCACAAAACTATCCGTTCAATGCCGCGCGACAGAAAGCTCGAACCGAACGGCTCCCAGGCGTGCAGAAACTCGTCCTGCGGCAACACCGTGGTGAAGCAAACGAACTGCACGAGCGAACCCATCGGGAACTCCTGAGGACGACTTGACTGCGAATGAAAAACGGAGCGCCGCTGAGCAAGCGGACGCTCCGGTGTGGTGCAGCTCAGCACGCGTCGGCTGCCGACAATCGTTGCAGGGGCTGTGCCACAAGTTACACCAGACGCGTCGCGAAGAGTCCGCCTCGGCCAGCCAACGCCCGCCGCATCACTTGAACGCTTGCAGCCCTGTGATCGCGTTACCGATGATGAGTGAATGCACGTCGTGCGTGCCTTCGTACGTGTACACGCTCTCCAGGTTCGCCATATGCCGCATGCTCTGATACTCGGCCAGAATGCCGTTGCCGCCAAGCAGGCGACGCGCTTCGCGCGCAATGTCCGTCGCGACATTGACGTTGTTGCGCTTGGCCACCGACACCTGATTCGAATTGAAGGTGCCGAGATCCTTCATGCGGCCCAGATGCAGCGACAGCAACTGTCCCTTGATGATCTCGGTGATCATGTTGGCAAGACGCACCTGCTGAATCTGGAATGCACCGATCGGACGGTCGAACATGATACGCGTCTTTGAATAGCTCAGTGCCTCTTCGTAGCAGGCCATCGCCGCGCCCATGGCGCCCCACGAAATACCGTAACGTGCCTGAGTGAGGCAGCTCAGCGGACCGCGCAGTCCCTGAACCGCCGGAAGCATCGCATCGGACGGCACATGCACATCCACCAGCACCAGTTCGCTGGTGTCGCTGGCGCGGAGTGAGAGCTTGCCCTTCTGATCCCTGGCCGTGAAGCCCGGCGTATTCGTCGGCACGATGAAGCCGCGAACTGACTTGCCGCTGTCGTCGTTATCAGCCGTCTTCGCCCAGATGATCGACACGTGCGCCTGGGATCCGTTGGTGATCCACATCTTGGCGCCGTTGATGATCCACGAGCCGTCGGCCTGCTGACGGGCGCGTGTGAGCATGGCACCGGGATTCGAGCCGGCATCGGGCTCGGTCAGACCGAAGCAGCCGATGATCTCGCCCTTCGCCATTTTTGGCAGAAATGCACGCTTCTGCGCTTCGCTGCCGAACGCAAAGATCGGGTACATCACCAGCGCCCCCTGCACGCTCGCGAAACTGCGGATGCCGCTGTCGCCGCGCTCGAGCTCCTGCATGATCAGACCGTAGGCGACGCTGCTTAAGCCGGCGCAGCCGTATTCCTCCGGCAGGTTTGCGCCGAACATGCCGAGTTCCGCCATCTCCGGAATCAGCTCCTTCGGAAAGCGTCCCTGCACGTAGCAGTCACCGATGATCGGCAGGATGCGCTCGTCCACGAATCGGCGCACCGAATCACGGATCGCCCGCTCCTCCTCAGTCAGCGCCGCGTCGATGTTGAACAGGTCATCTTCACGCGGCTGCAGGTGCCCCGAGGGCAGCAGCGACACTTCGGAATCGATATGCACGGCCATGGCACCGTCTCCGCCAGGAAAGTCGTTCGGGCGCGGCCGGATCGGCGCGCACGTAAGACTTAAGGCTAACCGGGCCGGCGGAGTGACGAAACGCACCCCGACCCCGGTCGCTCCCCGGACGATGCAGCGAGACTATCGCCCCGCCGCGCCCGCCACGCCGCCCGTCACCCGGCCCGAGGCCAGAAAATCCACCGCCAGCGCCGACATCACCCGCACGCCGTTCGGCAGGGCAGCCTCATCGGCGAAGAAGTACGGAGAGTGGTTCGCCGCCACCGTGCGCGGATCCTTGTCCTTCGGCGTCACCCCGAGCATCACGAAAACGCCCGGCACTTTCTCCTGGAAGTAGGAAAAATCCTCGGCCCCCGTGACCAGTGGCCGGATGCCTGACCCGGCCGCACCGGCGGCCCACCGGATCGTCGGCAGCATCTGGTTGGTGAGGGCGGTGTCGTTCACCGTCACCGGGTATCCGCTGTCGACCACAAAGGCGGCCGTTGCACCACTGGATATTGCGATCTGTTCGGCCGTGCGCTTCATGCGCGCAAAGATCTCGGTGCGCTGTATCGGATCGAAGGTGCGGATAGTCCCGATCATCATCACGCTGTCGGGGATGATGTTGTTGCGGATACCGCCGTTGATCGCCCCCACGGTGACGATTGCAGGAACCGCGGTGATGTCCGTCTGCCGACTGATAATGGTCTGCAATCCCATCACAATCTGCGCGCTGACGACGATTGGATCGACACCCGCCCACGGCGCGGCACCGTGCGTCTGCCGGCCACGCACCGTCAGCGTGAATGAATTGGCCGCCGCCAGCAGCGGTCCAACGCGATAGCCGATCGAGCCGAGCAGCCCCGGAAAGACGTGCAGTCCGAACACCGCATCCACTTTGGGATTCTGCAGCACGCCAGCCTTGATCATCGTCTCCGCGCCGCCATTGCCGTCCGGAGCACCTTCTTCTGCCGGCTGGAAAAAGAACTTCACGGTGCCCGGCAACGACGCCTTCATCCCCGCCAGAACTTCCGCCGTTCCCATCAGGATCGCGACGTGATTGTCGTGTCCGCACGCGTGCATCACGCCGACAGTCTGTCCGCGGTAGGTGCTGGTGACTTTCGACTTGAACGGCAGATCCACCTGTTCGGCCACCGGCAGCCCATCCATGTCCGCGCGCAACGCGACGACCGGTCCCGGCTTGCCACCTCGCAGAATGCCGACCACGCCGTGCATGCCTCCAACCTCGGTGGTGACTTCCATGCCCAGCGCTTTCAGGTGGGCTGCCACCAGCGCCGCCGTACGCACCTCGTCGCCGGAGAGCTCCGGGTGCTCATGAATGTCGCGCCGCCAGCCGATCACTTTCGGCATCACCGCCAGCGTGCGCTTCTCAATGTCGTCGTGCATGGCGGTCATGTTCACCGCGCGCTGGCCTGCAGCCGCGGAAGCAAGCGAAAGTCCGAGTGCCGCAGCGGCCAGATATGAACGAGTCGGTGAGCGCATCTGCCTGAAGGCCAAGGGTGAGGGCGTCATCAATGCCAGTAGTGTAATCCGGCGTCGTACGGTATCGCGGTGAGTGCATTCGCACGAGCTCTTGCCGGCCACGACGTGAGCACCTCGGCTCAAGCAGCTGGCTGAGGTAGCCGCAGCCTGATCGTGCCACTCGGCCGCTCGAACGCGTGCGTCGTCCGCATCACTGTCTCGGCCGTCCGGAGACTTGTCCAATCGATCGCCGCGACCCATCGCTGCGCGAAATCCAGAACCTGAATGAATGGGTATGCTTCGCCAGCGCGACTCAGCGTGCGCAGCCCGGTCAGGTAGTCGTCGCGAAAGACGGTCGGAATGATGACGCGAACCTCGGCGGCGGCTTCCAGTTCCGCATTCATGAACGCGCGCGCTATCCGTCCGTTGCCGTCGTCGAACGGATGAACTTCGGAGATCACGAACATGATGCCGGCTGCGCGCTGAAACGCGGTAGCGAGGCCGCGCACGAGCTCGAAGCCGTAGCAGAGGGTCCCGATGACGCGATCCGGCGCTACAAAGTGAGTGTCCCCGGCGCGATTGGCCTTCTGCTTGAACTCCCCCGGACGCTTGTCGGTTCGATGCGCCATGATGCGCGCGTGCAGCAGCCTGAGACGTGCCTGAAAACTTTCCGCGTTCGCATCATCCCTTACACCGTGCCGCATGGTGGGGCGATGTCCGACAACGGCAAAAGTCCCCAGAACGTCGTGCGCGTCCAGTGGTCGCGTGCCCGGAATGACATGATCGAAAACAATCGCGCGCGCTTCTTCGACCTCGAACTCCGTTCCTTCGATGAAGTTCGAGAAGTACGCATCAAAGAATGCCGTGGTGGCGAATGCGGCAGGCGCTGAGTCTTCTGATGCGCGTCGCAGGCCACTGTAGTCCTGCAGTGTCTGCGACAACTTGTCGAAGAGGGTGATACGATCGACGTCATGGGGGCGTCCGGCCAGTCGCGCGACGGCGCTTGCTGTCATCGGCGTGCCAGACCGCGTTCCCAGCAGTGCGCCGATCAGGCGGTCCAGTTGGGTAAACTCTGCCGCGGCGTCGAGAGCCGGAGCGCGTGCACGCGCCTGATCACGCAGGCGGTTGAGCGCGTCCTCACCTCCAGTCTGAAAGTCCTTCTCAAGCCACGCTTCGATTTCTGCCGGTGTCAGACCGCGTGCTGCCGATCCACGGCTGCGCGACGGTTGAAGCGCCTCCAGCATCGCCCTCGCGCGCGACGCGAGATGCAATCCAGCCACAAAGAGAGTGTCGTCGGGCTGCGGCCCGGCTCCCGGCAGAGCGCGAATTCTGAGGCCAGGCAGATCGCGATTGTACCGCCTGGAACTCACGAGGAAGATGGCGCCGTCGGCTGCGGGACGAGCCTCGAGGGCTGTGCGAAAGGAGAGCACCGCCCCCGGCACCAGCGCCCCTGCGACTTTGAATGCGTTGCGCCGGATAATGGCCGCCGGATCGTCCAGAACGGCAGGAGAGTAGAACGGTCGCGCGAGCGCCTTGAGTTCGCCGGCTGCGGTTGCCCGCAAAATTACGTCGCTTGTTTCGGCACTACTGATTACAAGATCTGGCCACTGGGTGAGTGACCTTTTTGGCCTACTCCGCTGCATCGAGAATCCTGTTTGTCAGACGTGCGCGGACAACTCTGATTTAAAAGTTTGTTTATCAGTACATCTCTGCTTTAAGCATCAGCTTCTGTTTGCGCGCTGTTGCTCGGCAACAACCGCGGACAAGTCCTCGGTAAACGCCAGAGCGCGTGATGAACGCGGACATAGTTGATTTAACTGTACAACAATGCGGACAAGTCTGCAATAGAAATCAGCGCAAAATCATCCGCGTCGCCGCCGGCTCGATCCCCACCGCGCGACACTTCGCGCGGAACCCAGCCCCGTGATCGATCGGCCGACCCGTCTCATCCTGCCACTGATGCACCATCTCGTGCAGCAACGTGTGAATCGCCTCCGGCCAGCCGTCGCGGCGCACGTGACGCCGCGAAATCACAATCTCGCCAATTCCACCGTTATGTGACCGCGGCGTGTAGTGACCGAGCCGGCGCGCGAGGCGGCGCGAGACCTGAATCTCCAGGTGATCGAGCGAGCCGGCGAAGTGTTCCAGATTCAGTTGCGCATGCAACGTTGTCAGTCGCGCCGCCATTGGAAGATCATCCGCGTGCTGCGACGCCGGCCGGCGCGCGGCGGGTCGGATGGGAACCGGATACTCAACGATGACGTCGCGCGCCGCTGATCGGCGGGCGCGATTCCGCGACGTTGCGAAGGTCGCGATCGCCGCCTGCACCGGCGGCGGCGCGTGCACAAACCCTTCGTGCACACGCAGCACGCCGCCCGAGACACTCACCATCGTGCACCGGTTCCGGGTCAGGACCAGGCGCTCCACGCCGCGCAAACCGTGTTCCTGCAACGTGCGCAGAAAGGCATCCGCCTCGGGCTGGGTGACCGCTGCTGCGTGCGCCTTCGGCTGCGCCAGATCGTCGGTGATGCGACGTGGAGGAGCGTCGGGAACAGGCGACGGCGCCGATCGCCGTTGCGGCAGCGCTGCCGGCGCCTCGAACAATCCAAGCTGTCCGGGATCGCGCGAGAACTTTCGCGTCAGCCACGCAATCACCGCGTGAACACCTTCACCGGCCCCGGTCCGAAGCGGCGCGCATTCGGCTCCCAGATCCACGTCACGATATGGATTTCGTCGTCGGTGATATCGATACAGTTCACACTCGACGGACGTCCGCCACGCGAGCGACTGCTCACCGTGCCTGCAGTCGAGATCACCGTGCCTTTCTTCGTGTGCTCCACGAAATGAATTGCCTCCTGATGATCGTGGCCGCACAACACCAGGTCAACGCCCATCTCGGCAAATGCGCCGAGCACTTTTTTGGTGTGCTTCAGTCCATGTCGCTGGCTCAGCGCACCACGAACAGGGTTGTGATGCATGACCACCACCCGCGCCGCATCGGCCGGCGCGGCGGCGAGACGGTCTCGCAGCCGTTCGAGCTGAGAGCGCGTCACGTCACCGAGCACGCTGAGATCCCGCATGTTCCAGGTCAGCGTGCGACGCGTGATCCCGTGACTGGTGTTGAGGCCGACCAGCCGCGCGCCCGGAACATCCAGCACCGGTTCGATGTCCGCGTTGATGTACAGGCGATAGTCGGCGTAGAGCGCATCCTGATCGCCGATCCCCATCGGTGCATTCCACCACGCCACGTCGTGATTCCCCGGCACGACGATGGTTTCAGTCACCCGTCGCGCATCACGCAGGAACGCTTGCGCGCGCTGGAATTCTCCCGGGCGTGCACGCTGGCTTACGTCACCACTGATCGCCACCGCATCGAATTGCTCGTCCCGGATGAGCGCTTCGATGGCGTCGATCTGCAACGGTACCGCCGGACGACCAAAGTGCAGGTCCGAAGCGTGCAGAATCCGCGTCACGACGGGCCACTCCTCACAGCCTGGCGATGATGGCGTCGGCGAACTGCTGTGTGCTGGCGGTGCCGCCCAGATCGCGCGTCAGCGATTCCTTTTCGTCAATCACCTTGTGCAACGCATCGCGAATGCGCTCGGCACGCACCGTGTCACCGAGATGATCGAGCATCAGACAGGCGGCGAGGATCAGTGCGCCCGGATTGGCCACGCCCTTGCCCGCAATATCGGGTGCCGTGCCGTGCACCGCTTCAAAGATCGCGGCGGTCGGTCCGATGTTCGCGCCCGGTGCCAGACCCAGTCCACCCACCAGCCCCGACACCAGGTCGGAGAGGATGTCGCCGAAAAGATTCGTCGTCACGATCACGTCGAAATTCTCCGGCTTGAGCACCAGCTGCATCGCCATCGCGTCGATGATGCGATCCTCGAACTGCACCCGGCCCGCATACTCGCGCGCGATCTCACGACCCACGTCGAGGAAGAGGCCCTGGGTGTACTTGAGGATGTTCGCCTTGTGCACCAGCGTGACCTTCTTGCGCCCGTGTTTCACCGCGTACTCGAACGCATAGCGGATGGCGCGATCCGAGCCGTAGCGCGTGATCAGCGCAATGCTTTCGGCCGCCGCCTTCGGATCGTCACCGATGCGGATGTAATGCTCGGCACCGTAGTACAGGCCTTCGAGATTTTCGCGGATGATCACGATATCCACTTTCTCGAACCGACCGCCGTGCAGGATCACATGCGCCGGTCGAACATTCGCGTACAGGTCGAACGTCTTGCGCAGCGCCACGTTCACCGAGCGATAGCCTTCACCCACCGGCGTCTCGAGTGGCCCTTTCAGCGCCACGCGATTCTTCTTGATCGAATCGAGGGTCGCTTCCGGAATCGGATCGTTGTAACGCGCCGCAGCCGAAGCACCCGCCATCTGTCGGTCCCACTGCAGATCCGCGCCAACGGCGTCCAGCACGCGAATGGTGGCTTCGGTGATATCGGGGCCGATGCCGTCGCCGGGGATGAGCGTGACTGTCGTGGACATGGTCGAATGAGTGTGATCGTGATGGAACGAGGAAGCGTTTGCCGCTCAGGTGTCGTGACAGTGTCGGTCGTTACGGCACGATCACGAGATCCGCGAACCGCGTCGCCACCGCCTGCAGCGCCGCCTTTTCGTCCGCGGCCGGCGGACCAATCACATCGGGGAACGACAGGACAGTGGACAGGCGCCCGTCCAGAAACGCGATTCGCAGCGTGGCCTGCTTCGTACCTGCGACCGTCGTCAGCACGCGCACTTCCAGCGGCAGCAGAATCAGGCGCGACTCGGGAACCATCGCGATGATCGCGCGCAGCTGTGAACCCAGCGGCTCGCGGAGATCGACGTCGTTACGGCGCTTGCCTGGCGTCAGCCCGGCAGTGGAAAGGCCGCGCGGATCGGTGTGCAGCATCACCTCGCGCTGCGCCACGCGTGACGTGTTTGCCGGCAGCGACCAGGTCGTCTCGAGTCCGCGCTCGCGCAGGATCGCCGTCAGCGCTGAATCAAGGAGAGCCGCCCGCGGCCGACCGGTGGCGCTGGATGCGCTCAGCCAGCCCGAATCGCCCATGGCATACCGCTGCAGCGGAAACACCACCACCATCCGCGTCGCATACTCGCCGAATACCGGCGGAGCAACGGCGGCCGCCGGTCTGGCGGCGGCAGGCGCCTCCGGAGCGTGTGCGGTATCCGGGGCGACGACGCCGGGGGTTGGAGCCGGCCGCGGCGCCGGAGTGCCACCGCAGGCGGCAAGCACCAGCGCCAGCATCGGGAGCAGCGGCGTCGACCGCAGATTGTAAACAGAACGTGTCGCCATGCCCCGAAGATAGTCGTCCCGCCAGCGCAGGTTGAGCACGCCGACTTGCCGGGGAGCGGGACCGGCAGGTACCGTCACGGCGCATCCGACTTGCGGGTTTCCCGATTCCTCTCCCATGCGTTCTGTTCGCACCGTCATTCTCTGGGGTTTGATCGCTGCCCTTGGTGCCGCCGCTCTCGGTCGAGTGGCGCTGTCGCGCGGCGAAAGCATCAACGCCGCCTGGCTGATCACCGCCGCGATCTGCACCTATCTGATCGGATATCGCTTCTACGCGCGATTCATCGCCCGCACGATCTTCGCGCTCGATGCCGATCGTGCGACACCGGCGATACGGAAATCGGATGGGCACGACTACGTGCCGACAAATAAATGGGTCGTCTTCGGTCACCATTTCGCCGCCATCGCCGGCCCCGGTCCACTGGTCGGCCCCACGCTCGCCGCTCAATTTGGCTATCTGCCCGGTGCGCTCTGGATTGTGATCGGTGTGGTATTTGGCGGCGCGGTGCAGGATTTCGTGATTCTGTGCGCATCGGTCCGGCGCGACGGCCGATCGCTCGGCCAAATGGCAAAGGATGAAATCGGACCGGTGGCGGGCATCACGGCACTGGTCGCGGTGCTTGGCATCATGGTGGTGCTGATTTCGGTGCTGGCACTGGTGGTCGTGAACGCGCTCAAGTCAAGCCCATGGGGCACGGTGACGATCACGCTCACGATTCCGATTGCGATGTTCATGGGGCTGTACCTGCGATTTCTGCGGCCCGATCGAGTACTCGAAGCGAGCGGAATCGGGTTGGTGATGCTGGCCGGCGCGTTGTGGGCAGGCCAGTGGGTCGCCGCGAATCCGAGCCTCGCACCCGTCTTCACACTCACCGGTCCCGCGCTGGCGCTGCTGATCATGGCGTATGGTTTCGCCGCCAGCGTGCTGCCGGTGTGGCTGCTGCTCGCTCCGCGCGACTATCTGAGCGCGTTCGTGAAAATCGGTGTGGTGGTGGCGCTCGCCGTCGGCATCCTGGTGGTGCTGCCGCCGCTTGCCATGCCGGCCGTGACCAAATTCGTGGATGGCACCGGCCCCGTGTTCAGTGGCAAGGTGTTTCCGTTCGTCTTCATCACCATCGCCTGCGGTGCCATCAGCGGATTCCACTCACTGATCGCCAGCGGCACCACGCCGAAGCTGTTGTCGCGCGAGACCGACGCCCAGCTGATCGGCTACGGCGCGATGCTGACCGAATCGCTGGTCGCGATCATGGCCCTGATCGCCGCCTGCGTGTTGACGCCGGGCGTGTATTTCGCCATCAACGCCCCCGTCGCCGCGCTTGGCACGACGGCCGAGAGCGCAGCGCTGGCAGTGCAACACTGGGGCTTCGTGCTTCAGCCCGGCGAGATGGACGCGCTGGCGAAGAGTGTCGGCGAATCGTCGCTGCTCAGTCGCACCGGCGGTGCCCCATCGCTCGCCGTGGGCATGGCGCATCTGTTCGATCGCGCGCTCGGCGGTGGCGGCATGGCACTCTGGTATCACTTCGCAATCATGTTCGAAGCGCTGTTTATACTGACGACGCTCGACGCCGGCACGCGAGTCGGGCGCTTCATGCTGCAGGACCTGGGCGGTCAGGTCTGGCCGAAATTCCGCGAAGTGACGTGGCAGCCGGCGGTCTGGATTGCGAGTGCAATCTTCGTATCGATGTGGGGCTATTTCCTGTACCAGGGCGTGACGGATCCGCTCGGTGGTATCAATTCGCTCTGGCCGCTGTTCGGTATCGCCAATCAGCTCCTCGCCGCCGTTGCACTCTGCGTCGGCACAACGGTGATCATCCGTATGGGCAAGGCGCGCTACGCCTGGACGACACTGCTGCCACTGAGCTGGCTCCTCATCGTGGTGATGACAGCCGGCTATCAGAAGCTGTTCAGCGCCGATCCGCGGATCGGGTTTCTCGCACACGCAGCAAAGTTCTCTTCCCTTTATAGCGCCGGCACGGTTCCGCCCGGGGTGCCCTCGCTGGCCGCGATGCCGCGCATGATCTTTAACGATCGGCTCGATGCCGCAGTGGCCGCGTTCTTCCTCGTGTCGGTGATGGTGATCGTGATTGAATCGGTTCGCACCTGGCTTGGCGTGCTTGGTGGGCGCGTGCCCGCCGTCAGCACCGAAGTGCCGGCACAGTCGGTCGCGCTCTTCCCCGCCGACTGATGCCACGACTCCGCTTGTTGGTCGACGTGGTGCGCACTGTGATCGGTGTTCCGGATTATGCGCGCTATGTGCGCCATATGCAGTCCAGACATCCCGACTGCGAGCTCATGTCGAGAGCAGCGTTCGCGCAGATGCGACTGGAATCGCGTTACAGCAAGCCTGGCTGCCGCTGCTGCTGAGCCCGTAAAGGTGCCGAAATTACGAGCGGGCGGCGCCTCGCGATGATTAGCGGAAGCGGAGTCTGAGTTCATGACATCTTTATGAATTGGCGCTCCCGCCCATGGAAGTGCGCTTCGGAACCCCTCCGGCCTGAAATTCGAGCCGGCCACCCCTGCGGTTGCGGAATGTTCCACCGACTGGTAAACACAACAGTAAGAACGACCGGTTCGATCCAGATCCACGATGGTCTGGCACAGGCGTGACCACCCCGAAGGCGGAGACGGAGGCCAGAATGCGACGTGTCGCGTGGGTAGAACGTGTGCTGTCGGCAGCGTTGGCGGTCGGAGGACTCTGCGGAGCCCCCGTCGCTCAGGCACAAAACGCCACAGCGATTATTGAAGG
>JANMWU010000544.1:0-5346 GCA_031380785.1 Gemmatimonadaceae bacterium | reverse complement strand
ATGTTCGTCACCGCATCGAACGCTCCGTTCCCGCACGGCAGATGCTCGGCGTCACCGACTTCGAATCTGAGCTGCGGGTGCTGATGCGTGCGGCGACCGAAAGCAATTGCTTCCGGCGACAGATCGACGCCGAGCACCGGGGTGTCGAAGTGTTCAGCTATCAGCGCCGCAGTGCCGCCGCGACCGCATCCCACGTCCAGCACGCGCTTGCCGCGCAGATCCGTGGCACCGATCACCTCATACGCGAGCCGCACCGAGTTGGCATTGAACACCACGTCCGGCACACTGACCTGCGCTTCGTCAGTGCTGCCACGGCTGCGATACCCGTAGTTGAGGAAGAACGACGCCGCCGCAACGCCTGACTGTTCCAGCTTGCGCGTCACATCATCGTAGAACTCGCGATAACTCTGCTTTGCTGCCGCTTCCGGTGCCGTGCCTTCGATCGGCGTCGCGATGGGCGCGTCCGCATCCGGTAATTTTGGCAGCCCAGCCGCCGTCCGTTCGTGTGTTCCGGATTTAGCCTGATCGATCAGCACGGCAAGGGTCGCGATCGTTGGCGCCTGAAACAGCTTCAGCACCGGCAGATCCACCTGCAAGCGATCGTGAATTTCTGAGGCAACCTGCACCGCCAGCAGCGAGTGCCCACCGAGATCGAAAAATCGGTCGTGCACACCCACGGTTTCGAGTCCGAGCTGTGCGCCCCAGATATCGGCCAGTGCAACTTCCGTGTCCGTCTGCGCGGCAATGAACGCAGTGGACAGATTCGGTCGCGGATGCCGCTCCGCACCTTTGCCGTGCGTCGCGCTGTCAGCGGTGCGAACCCACGCTTTGAGCCGCGCCGCGAGATCGTTCACTGCCACCAGCACCCGCGATCCGACGTCGCCGCCGAGTGTTCGCAACAGCGCATCAACGCCCTCGGCTGGCCGGATCGGTGATGGCATTCCCGCGACATGTGCTTCGGCGGCGTTCTCCCACAGATCCCAGTCGATGCTTAGCCAGTTCGCACCGCCGGCAAGTGCAACGGCGTCGATCACCGCATTTGCCGCTGAATACGCCGCGAGCCCGAGTCCGCCAAGCACCGTCGAGATTGATGAATGCAATACCCAGCGCGCCGGCTCACGACCGCTGAACGCATCCATGAGGTGCCACATGCCGCGCAGCTTGGGCGAGAACTGCGCTTCGACCACCGATTCGCCCGTTTCAGCCGCCGACGCGAATGCTGCCGCGTCGATGCGCGCCGCACCGTGCACCACCAGATCAACGCGTCCGAACCGCTGCATCGCGGCGTCAACAGCCGCACGCACTTCGGCGCCATCGTTCATGTCGGCGCGGATCACCAACACGTCGGGTCGCACCACATGCATCGCGGCCAGACGGCGCAGAGTGTCACGCAAGCCGTCAGGAGTCGCCGGATCAGTGCTGCCTGTCTCCCAGTCGTCGGCGGCGGGAACCGTGGTGCGACCGACCAGCACCAGTCGGGCATCGAGCGCGTGGAAGAGTCCTTCGGACAGGATCATTCCCATGTGACCAAGTCCGCCCGTCACCAGCACTACCGGCTGATCCGGCAGGTTGCGCGGCTGGTCATTCGGCGGAAGCGCAAGCGCATCGTACACTTCCACGAATCGCGAGCCATTGCGCAGCGCGACGTTCGGCTCGGTTGCCCCGGCGGCAAGTTCATCCACCAGCAACGCGGCGACACTCGCATCGGCATCCACATCGATGGCCGCGACGCGCAGGCCCGGATGTTCCTGCGGCAGCACCTTCGCCACCCCCATTCCCAGCGCGCGTAGCGGGTCGATCAGATCGTCACTATGCACACGCGTCGCGCCGCGCGACACGAGCAGAATCGGCAGCGGGCGCGCCATGTCATGACCGCCCAGCGCATGCACAAATCGCATCGGCGCCAGGAGACTTTCCTGCGCCGCCTGATCGAGCTTGCTGTTGCCAGGTGCTTCTGTGCTCCAGCAGTCGATCACGCCTGACAGCGTCGTACCGCGGTCACAGATCATCGCGGCGAGCGAGACGAAATCGCCGGCGATGCGCGGATCGCACGTGATGGTGGTCTCGTCAATACGAATCAGTGCGTCTCCACGACGCACAGTGATCGCGTACCCGCCGAGTGCGCGAATACGTTCCGCTACGCGCGTTCCAAGCCCGTGCGCTTCATCGAGCACCAGTACACGCCTTCCCGCGAGCGACGCAGCACGCGCAACCGGCCCAACTGCACGCCACGCCGGCGCGTGATACCAGGCTGTGGTGTCGCGTATCTCGGTGGCGTTCACACCGATTGCGGGTGCCCCCTGGCGCGCGCCGATCCAGTAACTGCGACGTTCGAACGGATACGTCGGCAGCGGCACGCGCATGCATGGCTCGTCCCGATGAAATCCGTTCCAGTCCACCGCGGTACCGCGCGTCCACATCGTGCCCAGCGCGCTCAACATCGTGTCGGTGGCGTCGCGCTGGTCGTTCGGTCCGGGCAGCGAGGTGAGACACCTCGCTGCTGGGCCATGGTTGCGAAGCGTCTCCGCTGCGAAGGTGGCGAGGGTATTTCCCGGCCCGACTTCGAGGAAGATCGGTTCCGGTCCTGATCGCGCCTGGCGCACCGTGCGCACGGCGTCGGCAAATTTCACCGTCAGCCGGATCTGCGCCGCCCAGTATTCAGGACGCGTTACTTCACGGCCCGCCCAGGCGCCGGTCAGCGTCGTCGCGAACGGGATTGTCGGCGGCGACAGCGATACGCGAGACACGTGCGTCGCAAACTCGTCGAGCATCGGATCCATCATCGACGAATGGAACGCATGCGATGTGTGCAGTCGGCGCGAGACGATCGACGCCGCGGTGAGCTGCGCTGCAACGGCATCGATTGCCGACTCGGGGCCGGCCAGCACGCCGAGTCCGGGTGCGTTGATCGCAGCCAGCGATACGCGCTCGTCCGCAAAGCGTTCCAGCGTGTCGGCAGGCGCCATTACAGCGAGCATCACACCGCGCGGCAATGCCGAAATCAACTGCCCGCGACGCGCAATCAGGTGCAGCGCATCTTCCAGCGACATCACACCGGCCAGTGTCGCCGCGACAAACTCGCCCACGCTGTGCCCGATCATCGCAGACGGCCGGATACCCCACGACTGCCAGAGCGTCGCGATCGCATGACTCACCACGAACAAGGCCGGTTGCGCCCAGCGGGTATCGCGCAGCTCATCCGCGCTTGCGCTGCGGCGGGATGCTGACGGAAACAGCACACGACGGATATCGGCACCGAGCAGCGGCTCGAGAATTCCCGCACATCGATCAATGGTCACGCGCACCACGCGCTCAGTGCGATACAACTGCTGCGCCATGCCGGGATACTGCGCGCCCTGGCCCGGAAACATGAATACGACGTTTGCCTCAGCCGCCGTTTCAGGCGTGTAAGGACGTCGCAGCGCAGCAATCAATCCCGGCCGATCATTGGTCGGCAGGACCAGTGCACGGCGTTCACAAAAGGCGCGGCGCCCGACGTGGAGCGTGTGCGCGGCATCGGCGACGTCGATCTGCGCGTGCGCATCGAGGTGATCGGCCAGCCGCACCGCCATCGCCGCGAGCTCAGCACTGCTCCGCGCCGACAGCGTGATCAGCTGATGATTGCGATGCTTTGCCGGCGTGGGACGGATCGGCGCTTCTTCGACAATTGCATGCGCATTGGTTCCGCCGACGCCAAACGAACTCACGCCCGCACGACGCGGATGTCCGTTCCGCTCCCAGGGATGCAACTGCGTGGTGACGAAGAACGGACTCGACGCAAAGTCGATCGCCGGATTCGGCGACGTGTAGTGCACTGTCGGCGGAATGGCGCCGTGTTCCAGCATCAGCGTGGTCTTGATCAGGCCCGTGACGCCGGCGGCGCACGACAGGTGGCCGAAATTCGACTTCGCGGATCCGATGCCGCAGAAACCACGGCGCGTCGTTCCCGACGAAAACGCATCGATGAGCGCCGAGATCTCGATCGGATCGCCAAGTATCGTGCCTGTGCCGTGCGCTTCCACATACCCTATTGATTCGACCGACACGCCGGCCATCGCATGCGCCGCTCTGATCGCCGCAACCTGTCCGCGGAAGCTCGGTGCGGTGTAGCCGACCTTGTCGTGACCATCGTTGTTGACGCTCGTCGCGAGTATCACCGCGCGGATCGAGTCCCGATCGCGGACGGCAGCGGAGAGCGACTTGAGCACCACCACGCCGACGCCGCTGCCGACGATGGTGCCCTGTGCTGCCGCGTCGAACGGCCGACAGTGGCCGTCGGGCGACAGGATCGAACCCGGCGTGTAGAAGTAGCCGCCACGCTGCGGCACACGGACGGTTACGCCACCGGCCAGCGCCATCTCGCACCGCCCAGCCCGGAGGCTGTCGCACGCCATTGACACCGCCACCAGCGACGTCGAACAGGTTGTCTGCACCACAACACTTGGGCCCCGCAGATCCAGCCGATACGACACCTGTGTACAGAGATGGTCCTTGTCGTTGGTGACCATCAGCTGCATGCCGTCGATGTACTGCAGCGCTTCCGGATTCTGGTAGAGCTGATTGAGGTACGTGCTCATCTCGCAGCCGCCGAACACGCCGATCTCGCCGACAAACGTTCCCGGGTCGTATCCGGCATCCTCGAGCGCTTCCCAGCACGTCTCCAGAAACACACGATGCTGCGGATCGGTCAACGTCGCGTCGCGCGCCGAAAAGCCGAAAAACCCGGCATCGAATTCATCGACGTGGTCGAGCACCGGCGATGCATTCACATAGCCGGGCAGGCGCGAGATCTGATCTGGAATTCCGGCCGCCCGCATCTCGTCCGGCGTGAGCGTCGTGATCGACTCGACGCCATTCGCGAGATTGTGCCAGAACTGATCGAGATCGTTCGCCCCCGGAAACCTTCCGCGCATGCCGACAATTGCGATCGGCTCGGCCAGAGGGCGCGCCACGCCGTTGGTCGAAGCGTGCCGCTTACCGTTGCCGTTGTGCGCCGGTCTGCCGATCGTGCCGTGGCCGTTGCGACGACCGACGCGAGCGTCGACCGGCTCGTCCGCGTGAGCAGTTGCGCCATTCACCCGAGCGGTCATACGCGCGACTCGCCAGTGGTGATGCGCAGTGGAATATCGACCGTCGTGCCATCCGCGTGCGAGACCTGCACCGCGCCGACGTAGGACGTGCGATCAGCGAACAGCTGCGCGTCCAGGTGGACCGCCACCTCGATGGTGCCGGACTGCTTTGCAGCGAGTTGTGTGACCTCAGGCGTGATGGTGACCGGCGGCACAAACGCCGGGCCGACGCCATCAGCACGGCGCACATCGGTTGCGGTGCATCGGACAGAGGTTG
>JANMWU010000538.1:0-8934 GCA_031380785.1 Gemmatimonadaceae bacterium | reverse complement strand
TTCCCGCTCACGAACAACGGTAAGGTGGATCGCAAGGCGTTGCCCAAGCCCGACGACGTCGCGCGCGCCGCCGTGAGCGACACGTATCAGCCTCCGCAGGGCAAGACGGAAACAATTCTCAGTCAGATCATGGCACGCGCGCTCAAGCTGGAACGCGTTGGCCGCGATGACGACTATTTCGACCTTGGTGGCGATTCGATCCTCACCATCCAGATCATATCGCAGGCGCGCCGAGCAGGGCTCACCATCCGGCCACGCGACGTATTCGAGCGCCGCACCGTGCAGCAGATAGCGCTGGTAGCGGCTGCGCCAATCGCGCAGTCCGCACCGACGCAGAACACCATCGCCGGTCCGGCGCCGCTGACGCCGATCCAGCACTGGTTCTTCCGGCATGACCTGCCGAATCCGGGTCACTGGACGCAGGCGTTTCTGTTCAATCTGGCGGCGGAAGTTGATCCTGCACGGTTGCAGCAGGCGCTCGCCGATCTGGTCCGTCATCACGCCGCACTTCGGACAGCGTTCCGCCGTGGCGCGCAGGAATTCCAGCCGGAACCACGGTTCGCGTTCGGTCAGGTTGCCGGCACCGTCAGTGCAGCCGAACTCAAGTCGCACTGTCTGACGGCGCAACAGGCGCTGCGCATCGACGATGGACTCCTGCTTTCGGTGGTGTATTTCACGCACGCCGCAGGGCAACATCCGGCGCGGCTCTACATCGCGATTCATCACCTCGCGGTGGATGGAGTGTCCTGGCGCATTCTTCTCGAAGATCTCGAGGCGCTGCTGTCGGGCAAGGTCGCCGAGCCCGTCCCGACGCCGTTCGTGAATTGGGCGCATCACCTTACCAGCCTCGCCACTGATGCGACCATCACGTCGCAGCGCGAGTACTGGGAGCGCAACGCGCGACCGTTCCGATTGTCGACCGCTGTTCCGATATTGACGACGGCGGGTGAGGCACAGTCGATCACCGTCCGCCTCACGCAACACGAAACGGAGCAACTCGGCAGCGTGACGGTGCAGCGATTGCGCGCGTCGCTCGACGAAGTGCTGGTCGCGAGCGTCGCGTCCGCGATCGCGCGCGTGACTGGACTCAGCCGGCTGGCGCTGGACATGGAGGGGCACGGCCGTCGTGAGGCATCACCGCTCGACCTTTCACGCACCGTGGGGTGGTTCACGACGATCGCGCCGCTGGCGCTGGATGTCGACACAGATGCGACGCTCACGCAGCTGATCGCGACGACCAAGCGTGCGATGCGCGCAGCCCCTGAGCGCGGCTTCGCCTTTGGCCTGCTGGAGGTCAATGACCCGGGGCGCGACGTGCTGTTCAACTTCCTGGGTCGGTTTGATCAGGTCACAAGCGCGAGCCAGCTGTTCTCGTTCGCCAGCGACGACACGGGATCGTGGTACGACGGCCGCTCGTCACGCTCGCACCTGCTGGAGATCAACAGCTGGATCAAGGACGGGTGCCTCGAGTTCACCTGGACCTTCGCCGCACTGCCGCAGGAATTGATTGCCGCGATGGCGCGCGAGTGCTCAGCAACGCTGGCCAGACTGTCGCAAAGCGCGCACCAGACCGATGCATGGATTGCGGCCGACTTTCCGCTGGCACCGCTGCGGGACTGCGATCTGGCGTTGCTCGCCGGCGACGTTGCAGACGTTCTGCCGCTGACACCGGTGCAACAGCTGTACTACACGCTTGAAACCGCGCGGCCCGGCTCCGGTATCGAGCAGTGGCACTGGACACTGTCCGGCGCCGTCGACGCTGAGGCACTGCACGCCGCGTGGGAGTATGCGGTGACGCTGCATCCGGGCCTTCGCAGCGATTTCCACGGTGCGGGGCTGATGGAACCGGTGCAAGTGGTTCGCCCTCGAGTCCACATCCCGTTCTCAGTCGTGCGCATTGCGCACGCCGAGGAGTTCGTGTCCGTGCTCGCCGGTGACCGCGCGAAAGGGATGCGCATCGATCGTGCACCGCTCATGCGACTGACGCTGGTGGAGGCACCTGATCTGCCCGCTCGGCTGATCTGGACACATCATCACCTGCAGATTGACGGATGGTCGTGGCCGGTGCTTCTCGCGCAGGTGTCGGCGGCCTACCGCGCTATCACCAGCGGTGGCACGCCAACAGCGCAGCGCGGCCCATCCATCCGCGACTATCTGCAGTGGTACCGGAACGTCGACCTCGATCCATCCCGCCGCTTCTGGCAACGGTACCTGGAAGGCGTCGCTGACGCGACACCCGTCACGTCACAACCGCGCCGCACCGAGCGATTCGACGAACTTTCTGCGTCGCTCAGCGACACCACCACAGCGCAGCTCAACGCTTTAGCACGTCGGTTGAAGTGCACAATCAACGCGCTCGTGCAGAGCGCATGGGCGATACTGCTGTCAAAGCAGGCCGGCAGCGACGAGGTAATTTTCGGCGCCACGTTTGCGGGCAGGCCGACTGAGGTGCCGGGCGTGGAATCGATCGTCGGTGCGTTCGTCAACAACCTGCCGGTGCGCGTGCGCCTGCCTGACGATATCACGTTCGAATCGCTGGCCGGATCGCTGCAGGTTCAGGGCATTGAGCTGGCGGAGCATCAGCACCTGCCGCTACCGGATATTCAGGAACTGAGCGCGGTGCCGCTGCGGTCGCAGCTTTTCGAGTCGCTGCTCGTCTTCCAGAACTACGTCATCGATGACGCTGCGATGCGCTGGTCACATGACGTGTCAGTCAGTGGTTTCGTCGCACCTGTGCGCACGAACTATCCGCTGACACTGGTCGTAAGACCGGGCGCTGCTTCGCTCAGTCTGGATCTCGTGTATCAGGGCGGACTCTTCGATGCCGCCGGTGCCCAGCGCATGCTGGATGAGTTCTGCGCACTCCTCGGATGTGTGGCAGTGTCACCGTCGATGTCGGTGCAGGCATGCCGAGCGGCGGTTGCGCTGCCAGTAATCACTCGCGCCGCGCGCGCGCTACCATCGCGCGGCACGGGGCATCATCCGCCGGTCACGTTGCTGCAGAAGCGCATCGCGCAGGTGTGGGAGCGGGCATTCGGAGTGACTGACGTCGGCATCGACGAGAATTTCTTCGATCTCGGCGGCCACTCGCTTCTGCTGATCCGCGTGCACGGCCTGTTGTGTCGCGAATTGGGCCGGGAGCTCTCGGTGCTGGACGTGTTCAGCAATCCCACCGTCCGGAAACTCGCGGCCGCCCTCGAACCGGGCGCTCGGTCCGCGGCAACGAACCGCGTCAAGCACGCAGCGCGACAGCGTACGACGTCAGTTGACATCGCCGTCATTGGCATGAGCGGTCGCTTCCCTGCCGCGGAATCGGTGGCGGAGTTCTGGCGCAATCTGCTCAGCAATGTGGAGTCTATCGTTGGGTTTTCAGACGAGGATCTGCGAAGCCAGGGTCTTGATCCGGTCGCGATGCGCGCGGCGGGACATTACGTGCAACGTCGCGGTCAAATTGCGGATCCGGATCAGTTTGACGCGGCGTTCTTCGGCATTTCGCCGAAGGAAGCCACCGCCACCGATCCGCAGCAGCGCCTGTTCCTCGAGACCGCGTGGTCGGCGCTTGAAGACGCAGGCTACGCACCGTCGCGCGTCTCGGATCGTATCGGCGTGTTCGCGGGCATGAGCAACAACACGTTCTATGAACAGTACGTGCAGCCCGACACCGAGCTGCGTTCGCAACTCGGCGATCTCATTGTCACGATGGGCAACGAGAAGGACTATCTGGCTACGCGGACGGCGTACAAGCTGAACCTCAGTGGCCCGGCACTGAACATCTACACTGCCTGCTCCACGTCGCTGGTGGCGCTGGCGCAGGCGGTGTCTTCACTGCGCGAAGGGCGCTGCGAGATGGCCATCGCCGGCGCGGCATCGATCACCTTCCCGCAGAATCGCGGCTACTACTACGAGGAAGGCGGCATCACGTCGCCCGACGGGCACTGTCGACCCTTTGATGTGAGTGCGGGCGGCACGGTGTTCAGCAATGGCATCGCCGCCGTGATCCTCAAGCCGCTGGATCGCGCTATGGAAGACGGTGACACCATCCACGCGGTGGTGCGCGGCGTGGGAACGAACAACGACGGCTCCGACAAGATCAGCTTCACGGCACCGAGCGTGGCGGGTCAGGCCGGCGCCATTCGCGACGCGTATGCCGAGGCCGGCATCTCACCCGACTCCGTCGGTTATGTCGAAGCGCACGGCACTGCGACGGCGCTCGGCGATCCGATCGAGTTCGAGGCACTGACGTCGGCATATCGCGAGCACACCGACAGAGTGCAATTCTGTGGCGTGGGGTCGGTGAAATCGAACATCGGTCATCTCGATGCAGCCGCCGGTATGGCGGGCTTGATCAAGGCTGTGCTGGCCGTGCGTGACGGGGTAATTCCAGCGACACTACACTTCGAACGCCCACATCCGGCACTGCGCATTGAGCAGTCGCCATTCCGCGTCATTGCGCACGCGGAGAAGTGGACGCAGCCCGATGGTGAGCCGCGTCGCGCCGGCGTGAGTTCGTTCGGCGTGGGTGGCACCAATGCACATGTTGTGCTTGAACAGGCACCGGTGCGTGCGCCGTCGTCGCCGTCATCGCGCCGACACGAACTGATTGTCCTCTCCGCGCGATCGGAGAACGCGCTGCGAAGCCAGCGACACGCGCTGGCAGACCTTCTTGAGCGGCAGCCACAGACGTCCCTTCCCGACCTCGCGTTCACGCTCGCAACGGGCCGCGAAATCTTCTCGCACCGCGTCGCGATTGTCGCCAGCACGACCGCCGAAGCGATCGCCAGGTTGCGTGACACCAGCGTGGAGTCGCACACGTCAGCCGTGAGCGACCTGCCGGTGGCATTCCTGTTCCCTGGCCAGGGCGCGCAGTTCGGCGGCATGGGGCGGCAATACTACGCCGCGGAGCCCGTATTCCGGGCGGCCATCGATCAGTGTGCGGAGATTCTGCTGCCGCTGATCGGTCGGGATATTCGTCCGATCATGTTTGACGAGTCCGCGGCGCACAACACGCTGCTGAACCAGACCTTCATCACGCAACCGGCGCTCTTTGCGATGTCGTACGGGCTGGCGCAGCTCTGGAAGGCGCACGGCGTGGCACCGACGGCAATGATCGGACACAGCGTTGGTGAGTACAGCGCCGCGTGTCTCGCCGGCACCATTCCGCTGGCGTCGGCGCTCCGGTTGATCGCGGCCAGAGGCCGCATGATCAACAACCTGCCGGGCGGATCGATGCTGTCGATTCGTTTGGCCGAGGCCGAGGTTCGGCCGCTGCTGGGCGATGGTATTGAGATCGCCTCAGTCAACTCGCCGGCAATGACTGTCGTCTCGGGTGCGACACCGTCGATTGCTGCACTTGCCGAGCGCCTCACACGTGATGGCGTCCCGCACCGCGACCTGCGCACATCGCACGCGTTCCACTCCGCGATGATGGAGCCCGTCATCGGCCCGTTCAGGGACGAAGTGGCGACCGTGGATTTTACGGCGCCCGTTGTGCCATTCGTCTCGAATGTCACGGGCACCTGGGTCACCGCGCAGATGGCGCAATCGCCTGACTACTGGGCGCGCCACATCCGCCAGCCGGTGCGTTTCGACGATGGCATTCGCTGCCTCGCGGCGGAGCGCACGGTGGCACTGCTCGAGGTTGGGCCCGGCCAGAGCTGCGTGACATTCGCGCGCCAATCCATTACCGATGGGGCGCACTATCCGATTCTGACATCGTTGGCGAAGGACACAGATGCCACGCCGTTCCTCGCGATGGTCGGCGCGCTGTGGGCGGCAGGTGGTCGTATCGATTGGTCAGCGTTCTACGACACTGAATCCCGCCACCGCATCTCGCTGCCAACGTATCCGTTCGAGCGAAAGCGTTTCTGGCCGAACGCGCGCGCGCTCACCTTGCCGCTGGCTGCACGGCAGATGGCATCGACGGTTGTTTCCGCAGTTTCGGCGCGTGCGGAAATTCCGCCCGAACAGGTCGGTCCGGTGGCACCCGTTGGCACACGCGGCGATCGGCTTGTGCAGGAAGTCCGCGATCAGATTCAGCGTATCAGCGGTTTCGAAGAGATTGATGAACGCGCGACGTTCCTCGACCTCGGTCTCGATTCGCTGCTCATTGGTCAGGCAGCTGTCACGCTGAGCCGGCATTTCGGCACGCGCATCACGTTCAAGCACCTGTTGGATGAACATGATTCCGTGAAGTCGCTGGCCGCGTTTCTCGATGCCACGCTTGATCCGTCGCGGTTCCAGCCCGTCGCGCCGGTCGTGATGGCAGCGCCGGTCGCAAGCCTGCCAGTCGTGCGCGATGGAAGTCTTGACGACCGTGTTGCTCGTCTCGAAGTGATGATTCAGCAACTCGCCAGCGGCGCAAACGGTGTGGCGCCTGCACGCCCTGTTGCGGCCGAAGCGATGCTTGCGAAGTCCGGCTTCGAGGCCGGCCAATTGCATCGCGGTGGTCAGGCGCCAGTCACGTTCGGTCCGTTCCGGCCGGTGGCAACCGGCACCGCCGCGGCACAGGCGCTCACCGCACGGCAGCAGGCGCATCTCGACTCGCTGATTGCGGCGTATACGGCGCGCACACCGCGCTCGAAAGCCAACGTCGCTGCAAGCCGGAAGTCGCTGGCCGACCCGCGTGCCGGCGCCGGTTTCAACCGCATGTGGAAGGAGATGGTGTACCCAGTCGTCTCGATACGCTCGCAGGGTGCATTACTGTGGGACCTCGACGGCAATGAGTGGATCGATGTGACGCTTGGCTTCGGGCTCGGCCTGTTCGGGCATCGACCGGACTTCGTCGTCAGTGCCGTCGCGGAACAGCTCAGCACCGGCTTCGAAATCGGCCCGTCGTCGCCGCTCGCGGGTGAGGTGGCAGCACTGCTTTGCGAAGTGTCGGGCAAGGATCGCGCGACATTCTGCGATACCGGTTCCGAGGCTGTGACGGCTGCCATCCGTATTGCGCGCACCGTGAGTCGGCGCGACAAGATCGCCGTATTTCAGGGCTCGTACCACGGCATCTTCGACGAGGTGCTCGGTCGACCACTGGTGCGAAATGGTCAGCTGACCACCGCGCCGATCGCGCCCGGCATCACCGATGGCTCTCTGGCGAACATCCTCATTCTGGAATACGGAAATCCGGAGTCGATCGAGTTCATCAAGCGCTACGCCGATGAACTCGCAGCCGTGCTGGTGGAGCCGGTACAAAGCCGCCGTCCCGATCTGCAGCCACGCGAGTTTCTGAAGCAGCTTCGTGCAGTGACCGCAGCGCATGACATCGCGCTTGTGTTCGACGAAGTGGTGACAGGCTTCCGCTGTCATCCGCGCGGCGCACAGGCGGTGTTCGACATCGACGCCGATCTGGTGACGTACGGCAAGGTGATGGGCGGCGGACTGCCGATCGGTGCGCTCGCTGGTCGCAAGAAATACATGGACGCACTTGATGGCGGTGCGTGGAACTACGGCGACGATTCGGGGCCGGATGCCAGCGTCACGTTCTTCGCCGGTACCTTCGTGCGACATCCCCTGGTGCTGGCGGCCGCGCGTGCCGTCCTCACCGAGCTCAAATCACGCGGTCCCTCGCTGCAGGAGACGCTCGATCGTCGCGCGGCACAGCTCGTCGACGGGATGAACGCGTTCGCCGATGCGGCCGGCGTGCCGGTGAAGGTGACGCGATTCAGCTCGATGTACATGATCAACTTCGCGCCCGGCCTGAAGTACTCGAGTTTGTTCTTCTACCACATGCGCCTGCGCGGCGTGCACATCTGGGAGACGCGCCCCAGCTTCCTTTCTGTCGCCCACAGTGACGAGCAGGTCGACGCGGTGCTGGCAGCATTCCGCGACAGCATCACCGCGCTGCAGGACGGCGGATTCTTTCCGGGTGGCGAACATGGTGATTCCGCGCCCGTCACGCCGGAGCAGGAAGAGCTGATCATCACTTCTGCGATGGGCCCGGAGTACTCGCGTGCGTTCAATGAGTCGATTGCGATCCGGTTTGATGGGCAGCTCAATCGCGAGGCGCTGACAGCCGCGGTACAGGCCGTGGTTGCTCGGCATGAGTCTTTGCGCACCGTGTTCGAACGCGATGGCAGCGCGCAGCGCTTCGTACCGGTCAGTCGCTTCGAGGTGACGCTCACTGACGTCGATCTGCGCAATGCGTCAGAGGTTGCGGTCGGCGAATATCGCAGCGGCGTGATCGGTGAACTCTTCCAATTGGATCACGGTCCGCTGGTCCGCTTTCACCTGCTCGCACTGAGCAGTACGCGGTACGAGTTGCTCATCGCTGCGCATCATGCCGTGTGCGACGGCTGGTCGTTCGGCGTGCTCTATGAGGATATCCTCGCCCACTATCGGCGGGCCATCGGCGGGCCGGGTGACCTGCCTGCGGCCACTCCGTTTCGTGAGTTTGTCGAGCGCCAGAATCTTGCTGACGTTACACAGGCGCGCACGGAAGACACGCAGTACTGGGTGACGCGTCTCGCAACACTGCCGCCGACGCTGAAACTTCCGGCCGACCTGCGTGATGCCAACGATTCACTCCAGTGCAACTCAATCACGCGTGACGTTCCTGACGCGCTGAGCCAACAGCTGCTGACGTTCTGCAAGGAGATGCGACTTACTCCGTACGCGCTTCTCTTCGCCGCGTTCCGCGACGTGCTGTACCGTCTGTCTGCGCAGGAGTCGTTCTGCATCGGCACGCCCATCGCGAGTCAGGCCGCCGCCGGCCTGCCGGGGCTCTGCGGACACGGCGTGCACTTCCTTCCGCTGCCGTGCAACGCGCCAACCGGCCAGACTGTCAGCGAATACCTCGCGGAAAATCGCGCCTTGATCCTCGACTCGCTGGATCATCAACAGACCACGCTCTCGCGGATTTTGCGCGTACTTCCGGCTGGCGCGCGGCTCGAACCGATCTCCGCAACTTTCACGCGGGTGACGTTGTCTCAAGCGTGAAAG
>JANMWU010000476.1:0-2300 GCA_031380785.1 Gemmatimonadaceae bacterium | reverse complement strand
GTCTATGAACACCAGCACGTCGGCGTTCTCGGTGTCGCGGAAATATTCGGCGACGGTGAGGCCGGAAAGCGCCACGCGCAGACGCGCTCCAGGTGGCTCGTTCATCTGACCGTACACCAGCGCGACCTTGTCCAGGATTTTTGCTTCCTGGAATTCCAGATACAGGTCGTTGCCTTCACGCGTTCGTTCACCGACACCGCAGAATACTGACTTGCCGCCGTGTGCCTTGGCGACGTTGTTGATCAACTCCTGAATGACAACCGTCTTGCCCACACCGGCGCCGCCGAACAGTCCGATCTTGCCGCCCTTCACGAACGGCGCGATCAGGTCGATGACCTTGATTCCCGTCTCGAAGATTTCGGTTTTCGGTTCGAGGTTCACGAAGTCGGGACGCTTGCGATGAATCGGCCACCGCGGCGCATCAGCCGGAATCGCAGCGCCGTTGTCGACCGGATCACCGAGCACGTTCAGAATGCGACCGAGTGCGGCGGCGCCCACCGGCACCATGATCGGGCTGCCCGTATCCACCACGTCCATGCCCCGCACCACCGAGTCGGTGCTGCTCATGGCCACAGTGCGGACCTGATTGCGACCGATGTGCTGCTGCACTTCGAGCGTCACCTTGATCACCGTGCCGTCTGGCAGCGTCTCGTTAATGCGGAGCGCGTTGTACAACTCGGGAAGGTGGTCCGCCTCGAACTCGACGTCGAGCACGGGGCCAATGACCTGCACCACTTTGCCGGTCACCGACGCGGGAGCTGCTGTTGCTGCCATATGAAAATCCGTCTCGGGGTTTCTCTTCGTGTACTCGGTGCCGCGTACGAACGCTTAGCCTTGCAGTGCTGCCGCGCCGCCGACTATTTCGGCGATTTCCTGCGTGATCTGCGCCTGACGACCGCGGTTGTACGTGCGACGCAATGTGCTGAGCATGTCGGTGGCGTTGTCGGTGGCGTTCTTCATGGCGGTGCGGCGCGCGCCCTGCTCGGCCGCCACCGTTTCCACCAGCGCGCGATACACGGAGTTGCTGACGTACGCCGGCAACAGTTCTGTGAGGATCGCTTCGGCCGATGGTGAAAGAAGGTAGTCACGCTTGAGTGCCCCACCTGACGGCGGCTTCACGGGCAACACCTGCGTGGTCTGCGGCGGCGTGGAAATCGCCGAGTTGAACCTGGAGCTGGTCACGAACACCGCATCCAGCTCGCCGCTGATGTATCGCGTCATCAGAGCGTCCACCAGAGACGACGCATCGGCAGCCGTGGGCTTGTCGCTGATGTCGATACGCTGCACGGCCATCGCACGCTTCACGTACCTGAAATAGCCAATGCCTTTCTTGCCGACGACGTGCAACTCAACCTGCAATCCACGCCCCTCGAGCGCGGACAGCTGGGTCCGCGCTTCCTTTACCAGATTGGCATTGAATCCACCGCACAGTCCGCGGTTTGATGTCAGAATGATGTGCGCCACTTTCCGCAGCTGCGCCGGCTGACGGAGCAGCGGAAACTGCGCGGCCAACTCATCGGAATACAGATCGCCGATGACTTCGGCCAGCGCGGCGGCGTACGGACGCGCGGCAGCCACGCGATCCACGGCGCGCTTCATCTTCGACGTCGCCACCAATTCCATGGTGCGCGTGATCTTCTTCGTGTTCTCGACGGACTTGATCCGTCCTTTGAGCTCGCGACCCTTGGCCATGGTGCGTCAGGCGTCCGTGGCGCGCGAAATCAGCGGGCGGCGGCGGGTGCCGCCACCTTCTTGTACATCGCCACGGCATCGCGAAGCGCCTGCTCGTTCGGCTTCGTGAGCGCCTTTTCGGTCGCGATCGACTCACCGATTTCAGGATGGCTCGCCGACATGTAGCTGTGGAAACCCGTCTCCCACTCCTTCACGGTGTTCGGGTTCACGTCATCCATCAGGCCGTTCGTCACCGCGTAAATGATCATCACCTGCTGTTCCATCAGCATCGGCGCGTACTGACCCTGCTTGAGCACTTCAACCGTCAGCTTGCCGCGATCGAGCTGACGCTTGGTGGCGGCATCAAGGTCCGATGCGAAACTTGAGAAAGCTTCCAGTTCGCGATACTGCGCCAGGTCAAGACGCAGTCGGCCAGCAACACCCTTCATTGCTTTCGTCTGCGCTGAGCCACCCACGCGCGACACTGAAATGCCGACGTTCACGGCCGGACGCACACCAGAGTAAAAGAGGTCACCTTCGAGGAAGATCTGCCCGTCGGTGATCGAGATCACGTTGGTCGGGATGTAGGCCGACACGTCGCCGGCCTGCGTCTCGATAATCGGCAATGC
>JANMWU010000437.1:0-3357 GCA_031380785.1 Gemmatimonadaceae bacterium | reverse complement strand
TCCGCCGCCCAGCACAAAATCGAATTCTGCCAGCCCTGTCTTCAAGCGCGTCGACTCCGTGCCGCTGACGGCGCGCAACTTCTCAGCGCGCGGAGCGAGCATGCCGCGTCGCGTCGTCGTGGCCTGGCGTCCAATCACCTTTGCCGGCGCGCGCTCGACGATTTCCTCGACCAGGGTCGACCACTCGCCGCACGTCTCGCAGCGGCCGCCCCATTTCGGATACTCGGCACCGCAATTCGTGCAGCGATACGCAGTCTTCGTCTTCGTGCTCACTCGCCCTGCTGACGCCGGGAGAAGTTCTCGAAGCGGGTGTACTGCTTGTGGAAGAACAGCGGCACCGTTCCGATCGGACCGTTGCGTTGCTTGCCGATGATGATCTCGGCCTTGCCATCCAGCTCGCTGTTCTTGAGCCGGCCGGACTCATCGCGCTCCGCGTACACTTCCTGCCGGAAGATGAACAGAATCAGATCGGCATCCTGTTCGATTGCACCAGACTCGCGAAGATCGCTGAGCTGCGGCCGACCCTTCTCCTCTCCTGATCGCTGCTCAGGTGCACGCGACAGCTGCGACAGCGCCACCACTGGAACGCGCAATTCTTTTGCGAGCGCTTTCAGGCCACGACTGATCTGACTGACTTCCTGCTGACGATTTTCGGCACTCGGTCCGGTCATGAGCTGCAGATAATCGACAACAATCAATCCAAGCTTTGAATCGGGATCAGCCTTCAGACGGCGCGCCTTCGCACGCATTTCGAGCACCGTGAGTGCGGGCGAATCATCGATGTAAATCGGAGCCTGCGCCAGGATACCTGCTGCGGTCGCCAGTCGCGGCCAGTCGTCGTCACGCAGGCGCCCGGTGCGCATGGCCTGCGCATCGAGTCGTGCCTCGCTGGTGAGCATGCGTTGCACCAGCGACTCCTTGCTCATCTCGAGCGAAAAGAACGCAACACCAACGTCTTCCTTGATCGCCACATGCTGCGCGATGTTCAGCGTCAGGGCGGTCTTTCCCATGGACGGTCGCGCGGCCACGATCACGAGATCAGACGGCTGAAACCCGGATGTGAGCTGGTCGAGGTCGGAAAATCCGCTCGCGACGCCTGTGACCGAACGCCCCTCGCGTGAAATCTCGTCGATGCGATCCATCGCCGAGAACATCAACGCCTTCACGCGCACGAACCCCTGGCCGCCGCGGTCCCGACCGACTTCAAGAATCCGCTGCTCAGCGAAGTCGATCAGTTCGCCCGCCGGCAGACGGGCTTCGAACGCTTCGCCGGCGATCTGCGTGGAGACTTCGATCAGTCGGCGCAACAGCGCCTTTTCTTTCACGATTCGCGAATGGTGCTCGACGTTCGCCGCCGTCGGCACCGCATCGGCGAGAAAGCTCAGGTACTCACGGCCACCCGCCGCATCGAGCTCACCGCGACGTTCCAGTTCATCGGAGAGCGTGACGACATCGATGCCACTCAGGCGTTCGACAAGCGAAATGATCGCGCGAAAAATCCGGCGATGCCCTTCGCGGAAGAACATTGTGTCGTCGACAATCTCGGTCGCACGCGTGATCGCCTCGGCGTCGATGAGCATCGCCGCAAGCACAGACTGTTCCGCGTCCTCCGACTGTGGTGGCCGGCGGTCGCGATAGGGATCAGGTGCGGATGGTCGCGTCGAGTACGCGTCGAGCAAGCTTGACATCTTCCCACGTAGGCCTCTTCCACGCGTCGTTACGCAGAAGTGCGGCCGGATGATAGGTGGCGACGAGCGGGATGCCCTGATACCAGTGGACCTGCTGGCGCAGTTTCCCCATTGCAAGTTTAGTCCCGAGCAACGCATGTGCGGCAGAATTGCCGAGTGCGATGATCAGCTTCGGCTGTACGAGGTCGATCTGGCGTTGCAGGAACGGCGCGCAGGCGCGCACCTCGTCCGGAAGCGGCGTGCGGTTGCCGGGCGGACGATGCTTCAGAATGTTCGCGATATACACGGTGCTGCGATCGAGCTGGATGGCGGACAGGATCTTGTCGAGCAGTTCGCCGGCGGGTCCCACGAATGGTTCACCGCGCAGATCTTCCTGCTCGCCGGGCGCTTCACCGATCACCATCACGTCAGCATCCGGATTGCCGACTCCGGGTACCGGTCGCGTCGCAGATTGAACGAGCGCGCAGCCGCGGCACGCCGCAATCGCCGACGTCACAGCGTCCAACGTGCGCCATTCGTTTCCAATCGCACTGGGCACCACCGGCCGTTCGATACGCAGTCCGAGAGGCACGACAATTCCTTCGATGCTCAATCGTCCAGCGGGCCCGATCGGCGGCGTTGCTTCGGTACCGTCGGCCGATTGCACGGGCTTGCGCGGTGCGGCGTCGCTGTTCTTGATCGGCGCGTCGGCTTTCAGGGACCGCATGACATCGTGGTAATCATCCGACGGTGGCGCCGATACCGGACTGACTGAATTGGAAGCAGGCCTGTCGCGCGGCTTCTCCGATTGCGTGCCCGCGTTCGGCGCTGGCGACGCGACGGGCGCGACGGCGGGTGTCGGCGCCGGCGAGGCGGCGCCGCCCTGCAGCGCACCGAGCATGCGCATCACATCGTCAACATCGAGTGCGTCGAGCACGAGTTCAGACTCGCCCAGTTCGCGTCGCTGTTCGAGGTACGAGCGCAGACGCTCTTTGGGGTTCACGCGGGGATATCCAAGGCGCGCGCTATGCGATCCAGGAGCAGATCGGCGAGCTCTGTTTTCTGCATCAGCGGCAGAGATTCGCGCTCGCCGTTTGCGCACAAAAGCACGACGCGATTGGTGTCGGTGCCGAAGCCGGCGCCGGTTTCGGTTGCGTCGTTCGCGACGATGAAGTCGAGCCCCTTTCTCGCCATCTTGCCGCGCGCATTCTCCTCAACGCAGGTCGTTTCAAGCGCGAAGCCCATCACAATCGCGCCGGCTTTGCGGAGTGTGCGCGTGCTGGCGAGAATGTCGTCGGTGTGCGCCAGCAGCATCGTCGGAGCGCCGTCGCCCTTCCTGATCTTTTGCCTGCTGATGTCGGCGGCGCGGAAGTCCGCTGGTGCCGCGGCCATCACAAGCGCGTCCGCACCGGGCAGTGCGGCGGCCACGGCGTCGCGCATGTCGGAGGTGGTGGTTACGGCGACATGAGCGCCGCCCGACGGCAACGGTACCTCGAGCGGCCCGTGCACCAGCGTCACCTGCGCACCACGCCGCCACGCTGCCGCTGCGATGGCGACTCCCATCCGACCGCTGCTGTGGTTCGTGATGTAGCGAACCGGATCAAGCGATTCACGCGTGGGTCCGGCGGTCACGACGATGCGCCGGCCGGCCAATCCTTTCGCCGTCTCCAGCAATCGACCGGCGTGCGCC
>JANMWU010000435.1:0-3101 GCA_031380785.1 Gemmatimonadaceae bacterium | reverse complement strand
ATCGCCTGCACGCCTTCGTGCGCCTCGTCGCTGATCGCGGCCGTTGTCGGCGGATCGAGCGGCAGCATGGCGCGATCCAGTACTTCGTCCATCGTCCGCACGAAGGTGAACGTCATCCGCTCACGCACCTCCGCCGGAATATCGCGGAGATCCTTCGCGTTGCCCTGCGGTACAATCACTTCACGCAGGCCGGCACGATACGCGGCCAGCACCTTCTCCTTCAGACCGCCGATCTCCAGCGCCTTTCCTCGCAACGTGACTTCGCCGGTCATTGCGAGATCGCGCCGCACACGACGACCGCTGAGCACACTCGCAATCGCGAGCGTCACCGCCAGGCCGGCACTCGGCCCGTCCTTCGGAATTGCGCCGGCGGGAAAGTGAATGTGCAGGTCGGTGTCGCGGAATTCTTCGTCGGCAATCCCCAGCACGCCGCTGCGCGATCGCACATACGAATACGCGGCGTCCACCGATTCGCGCATCACTTCGCCGAGCTGGCCGGTCACAGTCATGCGACCGGTGCCGGGCATCTTGAGCGCTTCGATGAGCATCAACTCACCACCGTTCGGCGTCCACGCGAGGCCCGTCACCACACCGACTTCCGGTTCCTGCTCCGTCTCTTCGGCGGCGAACTGCGGCACGCCAAGCAGCTCTTCAGCCTTCTGCGGTGTGATCGTCCACGGCTCCATCTCGCCTTCGGCCTTCCGGCGCGCGCGCTTGCGCAGAATGGCCGCCACATGGCGCTCAAAGTTGCGCAGCCCCGCCTCACGACTGTATCGCGCGGCCACGAATTGCAGCGCGTCGTCAGTGAATACGGCATCTTCCTCGGTCAGTCCATGCTCTGTGCACAGCTTCGGAATCAGGTACCGCCAGGCGATCTGCACCTTCTCTTCCGACGTGTATCCTGCAATGCGGATCACCTCGAGACGATCGCGCAGCGCGGCCGGAATGTCGTAGAGATTGTTCGCCGTGCAGATGAACAGCACCGAGCTGAGATCAAACGGCTGGTTCAGATAGTGATCAACGAACGTCTTGTTCTGTGACGGATCGAGCACTTCGAGCATCGCGGCCGTCGGATCGCCCGTGGCACCCCCGGTGCCCATTTTGTCGATCTCGTCGATCATCACAACCGGATCGCGCACCCCGGTGCGACGCAGCGCCTGAATCAGCAATCCCGGCATCGCGGCCACATACGTCCGGCGATGCCCGCGCACTTCCGCCTCGTCGCGTACGCCGCCCACTGAAATGCGATGGAATTCGCGGCCGATCGACGTTGCGATCGCTTCGCCGAGTGAGGTCTTGCCTGTGCCCGGAGGTCCGTCGAAACAGTGAATCGGGCCCGCCGGATCGCCGCCGCGCAGCTTGCGCACGGCGAGATACTCAATGATGCGCTCCTTCGCTTCGCCCAGGCCGTAGTGTCGCGTGTCGAGCGCCGACGAGACCTTGTCGAGCGAGATATCGCGATCACCCGACTTCTTTGACCACGGCAGCGACAGCACCCAGTCGAGATACGTGCGCAGTACCTGATATTCGCTGCTGGCCGGCGATAGCATACGAAGGCGCTCACATTCGCGACGCGCTTCGAGCGCGACTTTTTCCGGCAGATGCGCTTCATCGATGCGGCGCAGCAGCTCGGTGCTTTCGCGTTCGCCGGGATCGGTTTCGCCGAGCTCCGTCTGAATTGCGCGCAGCTGCTGCTTCAGGAAAAACTCGCGCTGGTGCTGCTCGATCTTCACTTCGGTCGTCTTCTTCACGTCCTCCATCACGCGCGCCCGCGCCACTTCGCGCTCGAGCCGACCGAGGATGAAGCGCAGCCGGTCACCGACGTCGAGCTTCTGCAGCACGTCGTCCTTGTCGGCGATCTTGAAGTTCAGGTTCGTTGCGGCGAGATCGGCAAAACGACCCGGGTCGGAGACGTTCATGCGCAGGATCGCCGGGATTTCGGCGGGAATGCGGTCCACCAGACTGGCGAGTGTTTCCGTGGCGCTCACAATGCGCGTGACCAGCTCCTCAACTTCCATTGCCGCCGGCAGCACATCCCACGCGGGCGAACAGGCGGCCACGACGAACGGCGACGATTGATCGATGCGCTGAATCGTGATCCGCCGCAGGCCCTGCAGCGTGATCTGCACCGTGTCGCCGGGCAGGTTGATGCGCTCGTGCACGCGCGCCGCGACACCGATCTTGCCGACGAATTCCTGGGCGTCGGGCGCATCCTCCAGCTCGCCGCCCGCGACCACCAGCGCCACCACCACGCCCGGTTCGTCGAAGGCGCGCAGTAGCGCCAGGTTCTCGGGACTGCCCATCTGGACCGCGATCGTGCCGAGAGGATAGACCATCGTCGAGCGCAGCGCCATCAACGGCAACGTTGGTGGCAATTCGGCGCGAAGGATCTCGTCCCGTCGTTGGGAGTGAGTCATCGGGTCCCGACAGAAGGTGTACGCCGTCTCATCTGCGAGACCAGGCAGACGCTAACAATCGCCGCGACCCGGCCTCCACGCCACCTGTGACCGATTGATCGTCGCAGGCACAGCAGCGTCCGGCGCGCTCACACGAGTGTCGGCTCCAGTGCGCTACCGCCGAAGACGGCATCACGTTCGAACCGTCACCGGGCTCGTGCATTCTATTCAGCAGAGTCCGTTGCTTCGCTCAAGAGCGACAGCTTTATCGCAAGCGCGCTGCGCGCGCCGCAAAACCGAACAGCCGCAAAACAGAAAACAGCAAACAGCAAACAGCAAACAGCAAACAGCAAACAAGCATTTTGGCAGATAAGCGCACCAGCCGGTGGAATGGCACGCAGTTTTGCGTGTTGCGCTGTTTTGCGGGGCGCGAAGCGCCCTTGCGATAAAGTAGTTGCTCTTAGAAACACCTGGATCCGAGGCGTAACTTGTTCAGCGACAGGCTCTTGGCTATTTTTAACGCCTATGTTTGACGAGCTCAGCGACAAGATCGGCGCCGCTTTTTCGAAGCTGCGCGGCAAAGGCGTCCTCACTGAAGCCGATATCAAGGACGGCTTGCGCGAGCTCCGTCGCGTGCTCCTCGAGGCCGACGTCAGCTTCGGACTCACGCGCGAATTCCTCGAACGCGTCGAAAAAAAGGCCGTC
>JANMWU010000421.1:0-4204 GCA_031380785.1 Gemmatimonadaceae bacterium | reverse complement strand
CGCTGTTGCTCGCTCCCGTAGCGACCTTTGCGCAATCGCCGGATTCGGCCCCACCTCACGTCGTACCACTGCATACGTTTTTCGCGGGCCAGTGGATCGAGAAGGTGTCGGGCGATTTCAGCAAGCCTGGAGAGCCCTTCGTTATTCGGGTTCACCAGGACGCGGGATACATCACGCTGCCGCACGTTCATCCGATCGACGAACACATTACCGTCGTCAAGGGCACGTGGTCGCTTGGGATGGGCCGACGCTTCAACCAATCTGCCCCCGAGCTCATGGAGACCGGGACTTACGGGATGTTACCCACGAACATGGAGCATTTCGCGTGGTCGAAGACCGAGACGATTCTTCAGGTGCACGGAATTGGGCCGTTTACGTCCAGGGTGGTCGAGCCCGTATATGAGCTCACGGACAAAGGCGTGTTCTTCCTGACGTCGCTGCTTTTGCCGGGGCGCCCCACCTCGTCGAACCCGCCGGACTGCTTTCCCCGAACGTCAACGACCAGGTGCGCGGCGATGCCGGTGAAGGCCGCGTTGTTGGCGCGCGGTGCTCACCGACGGATGCCCGCGTCAGACCGCGTCGTTGCGGCTCGGCTCACGGGGCGAATCAATTCCCGCCATCCGCGATGGGAGCGCGTATTCGCCAATAAAACCCTGGCAAACGCGGGGCGCGCGCGCCGTTACCGGCGGCAGTAACACGATTGCGTGGCCTGAGTAACACGCTGGTGCAAAACTCCTCGGATAAGAGGTTTGGAAGTGCCACCAACCGCCCCGAGGGAAGGCAAATGGACGACTCACGAAACGCCGTACTGTCCAGAACGCACCGCACTGCGTTGGTCGCCGGCGTTGTGTTGCTGGGCGCCTGCGGCGGCTCAAGCGCATCAACAAAGACCGCCGTGGCGTCGGCCGCGACAAAGGTTTCCGCGTGCACGCTGATGCCGAAGGAAGAGGTCAGCCGACTGACTGGCGAAGTCTACACAACCGCGGAATCGCGCGAGGATGGCAAGTCGAGTGAATCCGGCTGCCAGTACACAACGAAGACGAATCCGGCTGGGATTTCGCTGAACATCTCCTGGATAACGCCGCGCGACTACTCGAACGCGGCCGAGCATGAGGCGATGCAGAAGGCGATGCTTGGCGGCGCGAAACTCGGCGGCTCGCTGATGAACCAGACGCTTGGTGGCGCGAGCATGCCCGGGCTGCGGAACGGGCCGGTGGACGGCGTTGGCGACGAAGCGACTCAGAACCTGCTATTGCTCACCGCACGTAAGGGCGACTTCTCCGTGATGGTGCAGATCTATCCGACGGATATGATGAAGCTGATGACGGACAGCACGTTCGTGAGCAGTGTGGTTGCCAAAGAAAAGGAAATCGTCCGCCTGGCGCTCTCCAGGCTGTAACGCACACTCATCCCTCAGGACTCTGATTATGAACACCTTCATTCGATTTGGCGCCACCGCGTTGCTCGCAGCCGCACCGGCGCTCGCTACGGTTGGCGCGCAGGGCTACAGCTTCGACGTCACGAGTTCTGGCACCGACCCGCGCAGCGGCAACGCACAAGTCACGGGGGTGTCGCACGGCCGCTGGGAACAAGACCTGACGCGAATGGACATCATCGAGTCACCTGCGCGCGCTGGCATGATGGGCAAAGGCACTTACATGATTGCGACTCGCGCAACGGGCATCACCACCTTTGTCGACCCGGCAAAACAGCAGTACTACGAATTCAACTCAACAGAAATGGCCGCAGAGGCCACTGAGTTGCAAGGCGCGATGGCCGGCGTCGCGAAAATGGAAGCTGTCGATATTCACGTTGACATGGAAGACCTGGGCGCCGGCGAAACGATTGAAGGATACGCCACATGGAAATACCGGCTCACCCAGAGCTACACCCTGCGCATGACCATTCTTGGCCACAACAACGACACGAAGCAACACACAGTGTCGGAACTCTGGATCGCGCCCGCGCTGCTTGGCGATCTGAATCCTGGTTCGCGTCCCGCCGCCAGCGCGAACGGCATGCTGAAGGAGCTGACCGAAACGACGTACAAGGTTTACGCGAAACTGAAGCCGGGCGCGATGATTCGGATGATCAACACCAGCACATCGGGCGACGGAGCCAAGGCGCGCAATCGCGTCACGACGATGAACGTGTCGAACTTCAAGCGAGAATCATTCGCCGCCAGCATTTTCCAGGTCCCGGCCGGCTACAAGAAGATCGATTCGCCGTTCGAGGCATTGAACGCAGGCAGGAAACCCTAGTGCGACACCAGCGCGCGCAGGCGCACAAGCCGCGCGCGCACATCGGCAAGGTCGGGCTGCACGGAAGCATCCGCATGCTCCCACAGCCCGGCGACCGTTTGCAACGCCAGAATGGCCCGGCGCGTGTCGCCTTTCCTTTCGTACAATTCACCGAGCCGGCGCCACGCGAGCGAACGGAATTCGCCATTCGATGTCATCCAGTCCGACCACGGCGTTGTGACGTACCGTCGATACACGGCAATGGCGCTGTCGGGCTGGTTCGCCTTGTCATAGGCGTTT
Organism: Gemmatimonadaceae bacterium; assembly: GCA_031380785.1. Lineage (GTDB taxonomy): Bacteria > Gemmatimonadota > Gemmatimonadetes > Gemmatimonadales > Gemmatimonadaceae > JACMLX01. Next base: position 1,664 of record JANMWU010000421.1, on the reverse strand, counting down.
GCCAGATCGGGTAGTGCACACACAGGGCAGACATAGTTGTTCATCGCCGTACCCGCACGCACAAGCGACGCGATCGCTTCGTCCGAGCGGTGCTCGGCCATGAACACGGCGCCTTCAGCGCGCAGATAGTCACCCTCGTCGCGAATGGCTGAACTGCCGGTTGTGGTGGCGTCGTTCGCCCGGAATGTGGCCAGCAAAGCGCGGCCTCGGGCCGGTTCGTCAGCCAGCGCGAGCACGTACGCGAGGAACGCGTACGGCCGGTCGAGCGCCGGAATCTTCCCAAGCGGAAAGCGCGCGAGCGCATCATCAACAACTTTCACGCTGCGCACCGCGTCGTGACGATATTCCGCCTGCTCAAACGCGAGCAGAATTGCGCCCTCAACGTAACCACTCGGTGAAGCGAGTGTCGCTTGCCCATCCATGTACCGATGCATCAGTTGCTCCGCCTCCGACAGCCGGCCGGCGAGCATCACTTCGAGCGCGAGCATGCGTAGCGGCGACGACTGGCGATCGAGATCCGTTCCCGCATCTGCCAACAGCATTCGCGTCAATTGCTCGGCGTCTGCGAACTGGCCGCGCGCCATGGCCAGTGAAATGCGGAGCACGTCCGAATCCGGTTGCGGCGCAAAACGGTGACTGCGTGCGTTCAGCGTGTGCTCCACATCGTCGAGTTCGCCGGAATTCAACTGATCGTTGGCGAGATTGGTGTATAGCACCGACATGCTCGAATCGGTTTCGAGCGCGCGACGACGAAACTGCTCTGCTTTGTGGAAGTCGTGCAATGTGATGTACTGCGCAGCGGTGTTATTCAGCGCCACCGTGTTGCGCGGATCGAGGTGCAGCAGTGCGCGATACGCCACCAGCGCACTGTCGGGCAATCCGGTCTGATCGTAGTACGCACCAAGTGTGAGATAGCGCTCGGCTACCGGCAGCCGGTCGCGATATCGCAGTGCGTGCCGCAACGCGTCGTCGGCGCCGGCCTGCGCGCGAATTCCACCGAGGTACGCACCAAGTTTGCGCCAGGCCATGGCAAACATCGTGTCGCGAGCAACAGCCTGCTGCAACAACTGAATCGCGCCGGCGCGATCGCCATCCTGGTCACCAGCTTTCACTGCTTGCGAGTACAATCGCAGCGCTTCGAGCGACGACGTCGTGACCTGCTCAAGCGATGGACTCGCGCGAACCGCCCACAGTGATTCCCCGGTGCCGCGTCGAAGCGCGCTCGATACGCGATCGACGGCCGCAATGAGGCCAGTGGAATCGGGAGCAACTTCCCGAACCGATACGAGCACGTCGCCGTGCACGACGGAAACCAGCACCGCCGATACGGAAAAGCCCTTCCCAAGCGCCGCAATCTCCCCAGTCACGAACGCTTTCACGCCTTCACGCTCGGCCATCTCACGCACGAGTGCTTCCGATAGTATTGCGCTGCCGGGCTGCTGCATGCGTTGCAGCGCACTCTGCACCTGCGTGCGACTCAGGATGTGCGCGCGGCGTGACTGCGAGAAGTCTGCGCGCAGCGCCTCGGTGACCGCAGTCGCCAATAGTGAATCGTGCGTCGCGTTCTGAAAATCGGCGATGAGAATACGGTCGGCCGCGCCAGCGGAATCGAGACGGGATTCTCTGAACACGTACCAGCTGGCCGAGAGCGCGAGCGCGGCAGC
>JANMWU010000363.1:0-7623 GCA_031380785.1 Gemmatimonadaceae bacterium | reverse complement strand
TCGCTGACTTCAACAAAGGCACATGTCGAGAGGTCCAGATGCGCGCCGATTCGGGCGCCGATTGTAGCCATCATTTCGTCCACGGTCGCCCACTGCAACAGCTCCCGGCTGATCGACGCGAGAAATGCCAGATTCAGCTGCGCCTGTCGTGTGTCGGTGACGTCGCGCGACACGGCCAGCAAACGCACCGCGGCACCCGCCGGATCGCGGATCGGCGTCACCCGGACTTCCCACCATTTCGGTTCGTCGCGCAATGTGCGAAAGAATCCGGTAAACAGACCTTCGCCGCCCGCGACCGCCGCCGCGACCGCTGTCTGCGCCTGCTGCCGATCGGCGCCCTCCCAGAAGTTGATCCAGGACGTGTGAAGGAACGGCACACAGTCGGAAATGCCAAGCAGTGCGTCGCCGTTGTGCATCGCCAGCAGCTTGCCATCGAGATCGAGCACCTTGATGCAATCGGGACTGCTCTCGATGATACTGCGGTTGAACGCTTCGCTCTCGGAGTTCGGCATCAGCAGTTCCGTGCGCGACCGGTTGGCGTCTTCCGGCTGCAGCGTGCGACGCCGCTGCTCGAGCACAGCGTGGTTCTGCGCCTGGTACGCGGCGGCGGCAAACGTGCCGAGGCTTTGCAGCTGCCGCAGATCTTCGGCGTCAAAGTTCCGGGATTGGTCATGCGCAATCGCCCAGAGTGTGCCGATCGCTTTTCCCTGAATGTGAAACGGCACCAGCAGGCACTCTTCAGCGGCAGGCGCCGTCGCACGGAAGGCTGTGTAGCGCCGTTCGAGGCGCTTGAGCAGAAGCGGCGAATTCAGATCGAGCACCTCACGGCTCGGACTGAAGTCGCGCGGCAAGCTGCTCCCGACGTGCGACGACCACGCGCCGGCGATCGCTGGCGAGAAGACGTGCTGCGCGTCGGCGGTCAGCAGGCTCACCCCTGCCGAGTGGGCGGTGAGCAGGTCGAGAATCGTCTCGGCCAACTTCTGCAGAATCGTCTGCGGCGCGTCAGCCATTGCCTGAGCCAGCGACAGCAGCGCCTCCGTTTGTCTCACGAAGTCGGGCGGTCGCGCGGGACGGCGCTCGAGTTGCTTTGTAACCGCCACGGCTTCGAGCGGGACGACGCCGTCACTGGACGCCCGCTGCGCTTTTGCGCGCGATTTGATCATACAGTGCGGCTCTGGACTTTCATGTGGCGTTGATGCGATTGGGAGCGCACGCGTGCGCGGCACAAAATTCGTGTGAACGCTGCACCAATGGTGAGCTGTTCAAGCGACTGGTCCTGCGCCGGACGTATGCGTGGTCGGCCAGGACGCACCTCCCGGACAAGACCAAGTCGCGGGACGGAGCGCCGGGAATCAAGCCTGTTGTGTGGCGAAGAAGCAACACGGACGAGGGGTTGCCTAAGTCAGGCACCGCCACTGAGAGCGAACTCAGCTGATGGCGTGATTCAGTGCATCAATCCAGTGTCCGCGAACACCGCAGAGGCTACGCCTATGGCGGACCACCATTGACCGGACTCGAGGGCGACTGCGTGGTGCGAGAGTCGATACGGGCGCGTCACAAGAAATTGTCTCCGCGGGCAGGGAAGAGAGAGATAACATCGGCGCACACGATACGGTCGTGGAGCGATTCTGATTCCGGCGCGGATAACAATTTCTCGACGACGTGATCGAGGCCTCGGCCGCAACGTGACGATACACGGCTGTATCGCGGCGGTACGCACGCCGCCGCCGTTGATTCCGTAAGGCAATATTTGATAAGCAGTTACGGGCACTGCGGCCTGATCCGAGGCAGCGTAACTTTTTCGCCTCGCGCGTAAACGCATCGGCTGCTCGACGCGACGTCAGGCACGCGCGAAGTCGATGAACCCTCGCTGCGCGTTCGTGCCCACGAGCCGCACGCGCACCCGATCGCCCACGTCCATGCCGTGCGCGCCTTGCACCACCATGCCTTCCGTCGGTGGCATGAGCGTGCGCACGAACGTGCCCTTGGCATTCGCGCCAGTGACGATCGCGTCGAACGTGTCACCAACACGGTTGGAGAGCGCCTGCGCCGCCACCTGCTTGCGACAGGTGCGCTCCACCTTGCGAGACGCCGACTCCATCCGCGTGCATTGTGCGGCCAGCGTCTCGAGTTCCGGATCGGTGTAGGCCGCAGCGCCGCCCGTGAGCACCTGCTTCAGCAACCGTTGGGTGATCAGGTCGGCGTAACGGCGGTTCGGCGCAGTGGAGTGCTAATACTCGCGGACCGCGAGCCCGAAGTGGCCCGCGCCCCGCTGCCCCGGTTTCTCGAGCGCGTATTCGCCCGGTCCCATGAGCTTCACGACCGACAGCGAAAGATCGGCGAAATGATCCGGATCCGCCTGTTGCTGTGCCGCGAGAAAGGCAGACAGCGCACCGGAATCCGGCGTGTCCGGCAGCGTCGCGCCGAGCGCCGCCGCCACCGCTACGATGCGATCCCAGCGCTCCGGCACCTTCACTACGCGACGGATGGTGGACGAACCCTTGCTCTCGAGGAACTCTGCCATCGCCGTGTTCGCGGCAATCATGAAATTCTCGATCAGCTGCGTGGCGCGATTGCGCAGACGGATTTGCAGGTCGGACACCTGCCCGTCCCGCATCACCGGTGTAGACTCGATCGAGTCGAGTTCCAGCGAGCCTGCCAGATGCCGCTGCTGACGCAGCTGTTGCGCGGCAGCGTCCTGCCACCGGACCTGTGCTTCGAGCGCGTTGTTTGCGTCGACCTTTGCCGGCGCCGCCGCGCGGCCCTCCAGCCACTCACCCACACTGGGGTAGTTTAGCTGCGCGACATTGCGGACCAGCGCCCGATAGGCGGTCGGCGCGCTGAAGGTTCCGTCGGCGTGCACGACGAACTCAGTCACGATCGCCGCGCGATCCTGCCCTTCGTTCAGCGACGTGAGATCGGTGGAGAGCCGCTCCGGCAGCATCGAAAACACTTCCACTCCGCAGTACACCGAGGTGGTGTTCCGCAGCGCGTGCCGGTCGATTGCGCTGCCGGCGACCACAAGCGCGTCGACATCAGCGATGCCGATCAGGACTCTTGTATCGCCGTTCGGCAGCGTCTCGACCACTTCCACCTGATCGAGGTCCCGCGATTCGGGGTTGTCGATGGATGACCAGAGCAGCGCACGCAGGTCGCGCACGCCCGCCGCGCCAACGAGTGACGCCGCCACGTCGTGCAGCCCGGCCACCTCGCGCAGCACGTCCTCCGGGAACTCCGGTTCGAAGCCTTCGCGAACCATTTCGAGCCGGGCGGCAACCTTGAGATTGATCGGAGCAAGCACGCGGAGGTCCAGGATTCGCCGGCTTGGATAAGGTGCCATGTGTTACGAGCCCTTCACGTCAACATTGTGATACGACTCCACCCGCCAGACGTTCTGGTCTCTTACGAAGACCTGTTGCAGACTCGTCACGATGGTCCCAGCCGCACTCGGCCGCACGCCCGGCGGGGCCCCGCTCAAATTGCTGATCTCGGTGGCGAGATCAACGATCGCGACGTCGGGGCGGACGAACCGGATGCGGATGATGGCCATCGTGAGCGTGCTGCTCTTGAAGAATCCAGTGAAGATCTCCCGGTGGCGATCCTCGAAGGCCGTGTGTCCGTAGAACACGGTGCCACGGATATTGGTGAAACTGCCCTGAGCAGCAAAGCTCGTTGAAAAAGCGATAGGATCGCCACCGTTCCAGGCCTTCACCTGGTCGGCGACTATCGCCCGAATCTGACTCTCGTCAGCCGCCTGGGTTTGCGCGTTGCTGGTGATGGCGGTACCGAATACGGCGGCGACTAAACCGAGGACGATTCTCATCTCAGGCCTCCTTCAGGTGTATCGCTCCAGCCGATTCGTGGCGCGCAACTGCGAGCCGTCGCTGGACTCGGTGACTGTCCACCAGGAATCTTATTCAGGAGTGCCCGTCCCGACCGGGTCGCTTCGACGGCACAATGAAGCTGGGTTTTGCTGCATTGCGGCCTGCTGAAAGATCGCGTGCTCACGACACTCCGGCCGCAGTGGGCGCAGCATGACGGGTGAGGCACCCAGGCGTGTGCCGCACCCCTTGGCTCAGTTACCCCGTCAGAATGACACCATCTGCGTAAACTTCACCAGCACCGCGCGACCGGCCAGCGGCGCGTCCGGCGTCAGGATGCGCTGATCGTTGTACACGATGAACAGATCGCTCAGCGGATGGTGAATGAGATTGAAGCGCAGGTTGACGTTGAACAGCTGGCTCACCGCGTCGTACTGCGACAGCGCATCGACGAACATGTTCGGCGTGAACGAATAGCTCGAGCGCGCGGTGATGAGGCTATTCGTGAAGCGCAGCGCGGGCAGCGTCAGGGTCGCCTCCGTGCGTTGCAAACCGAGCGAGGCACGGAACCGGTAGCTGGGCCGCACCTGCACCGAGCCGCTGATACTGCGCTGCGTTCCGGCGTACAGACCGCCGAACGTGAGGCGGGTGTTGGTGGAGATGGTTCGGCTCTGGTCGCTGATGATGAAGAGCGAATGCTCAATCCAGTTGTAGCCGCCCGCAGGAATCGGCGATTCCATTTTCGGGTTTGGCCGGAACGGTGTGAGCAACCGGTTGAAGGTCGGATTCTCAGACCACTCGATCACTGCGCCGTTGTTGAAAAAGAAACTCATACCCGTATGCAGACGCTTCGCGAGCTCACCGCCTGTCAGATCCTCCTGATAGTCCCACACAATGTGCGGGTGAATCTCACGGATGCCATGCGCGCGGAGCCACGGCGTGCGCGGACGAACGCCGATATCCGCGAGGTACTTGCGCATGCCGGTGCGGCGATAGAAGCCGAGGTCATTCTGGAAGCCGGACCCCAGCTGCATCAGGCCGCCCTTGCCGTGGAAAAAATTCCCTTCCCAGTTCAGCGTCGATCGCCATGCGTAGTCGCCGGTCGTGATGCCAGGCGTCGACGTCTTTACGGCGTACGAATTCCAGTCGAGGTTTCCGAACAGGCGCAGATTGTTGTCGACGCCCACCACACGATTGGCGTAGCTCGGGCCCGACGTGTGGAGGTTCTGCATGGCGAAGAAGCCGAGGTCATTTCCCGTTTTCCCAAGGTTCTGCCGGAGCCGGAAGACACTCGCATTTGACGCGGGATCGCTGCCCAGCGTGCGATCCTGCACACTGAGCACGCCGAGGCGCGTGCGATCGGTGAGTCGGCCGGTGAGCCGGAATCCGCCGATCACGGGAATCGGAAGTCCACCAGCCGTGAGTCCGATACGACGTGAGAAGAACAGCAGGTTGTCCTCGTCCGGCGTCGGTGTGGGATTCACGCGGTTGTTGCGCGCCGCATCGCCGACGTAGAACACGCCTGAGTTCTCGAGGAAGAAATCGCGCTTCTCGGGGAAGAATTGCGAGAATTGCGTCAGGTTTACTTGCTGCTCGTCCGCCTCGGCCTGCCCGAAATCCGGATTGACCGTCAGGTCCATTGTCAGACCCGATGTCACGGCCGCCTTCACATCGACGCCGACGGCAATGCTGTTTTGCGCGCTGGGCGCGGGAGCCGCCGTGGTGCCCAGTGCGCGCACGGCGTTGTCGGCGACATAGGGCTTCACCCGCAGATCGCGCCCCGCATTGCCGGTCTCCAACCCGTCGAGCGTCCCCGCCAGCGACACGCGATTCAGATTGTACGCGCGTGGCACCGGTGACCAGAACGACACTTCGTTGATGCGCCGCAGGTGCCGCGAGAAGTTGATCCCCCACGCGGTCTGGTTGGCCCTGTCGAAGCGCAGCGACCGGAATGGAATGCGCATTTCGACGCTCCACCCGTCGCTCAATCGTTTGGTCTTCACTTCCCATGCGGCGTCCCAGCTCAGATTGATTTCGCGGCCCTCGAGCGAAACCTGTCGGTCGTGCCGCGCGCCTTCCACGTTGGTCGAGAACACGTATCCGTTGCGCCGATCGCCGAAGGTGTCGAGCAGCACTTCGAAGTCGTCCTGATCTTCCTCGCGGAAATCCTTGCGGATGTCGTTGATGACGATGCGCGACGGATCGCTGTCATGCAGCATCGCGCCGACGTACAGATTGTCGGCATCGAAGAGTACGCGCACTTCCGTCTGCTGCGATGCCGGCTGCCCGCCGAGTGGCTCTGACTGCACAAATCCGCTGGCAACGGTCGCGCGCTGCCAGCTCGCGTCGTCGAGCACGCCGTCGATACGGATGTCGCCCGTTGCGCGGCTCGCGGTTGCGCGACGCAGTGCGCCGATGTTCCTGGCCGCGCCGGGTGGCAGAGGAACGCTCCGACCCTGCGCGTGAATGAGCTGTGGGGCGCTGAGCAGGCCGGCGGCGGAGAGAAGGCGGACGAGACGACGCATGAGAGGCAAATGAAAAGACGGTGACATCCCGCCAGGACGTCACGGCGAGCAGTGCGTGCATTCCGACGGATCAACTGGCGCCGCTGCGCGCGAGCGGTGCCAGTGCCACCAGAAACGCCGCCTGAAGCTCGCTCGCCCCGCCGTGCCAGACTACGCACGCGGCCCCCGTCGCGTTCAGGCGGTGCGTGGCTTGACCAGCCCGGTCGGCGGTCGCGGTCGGAAAGCAGCCGCTGGCTCGTGACTCACGGCCCCCCGCCGAGGGCTGGACCGGCACCCTGCCTCGGCTCGGGCCCGCGGCGAAAGTGGCTCGCACCTCCCCGAGTGCCCGCGAGGCAAGGCTGACTCGGCGGAGGCCCGCTGGCCCGGGGAGTGCTGTGCGGCGGCGCCGGCACACCCCCCACTACGTCGCGCGGACGTGGCACGCGTGTGAATTTGATGCGCATGACAATCGAGACCATCGCGCCGCCGTTCCGCCCACTCCGCACGGCCACACTGATTCTTTCGCTGTGTGCCGCAGCCTCGGCGCCAGCGCAGCGCGTCGACTGGCCCACCCCCAGCGGTGACGCAGGCGCGATGCGTTACGCCGCACTTGCCGACATCAATCGCACCAACGTTGGCCAATTGAAACTCGCCTGGCGATGGAGCACGGGTGAACACAACGTTGCCGCCGGACCGGAGCAGAAGCCGGCGCGCCCGGGGTTGTTCCAGGCGTCACCTGTCGTGATCAGCGACACGATGTATGTGAGCACGCCATACGCCGCCGTCGCCGCACTCGATGCACGTACCGGGCGCGAATTGTGGAAGTACGATCCCGAAGTCTGGCGCCTCGGACAGCCGTCCAACGGCACCGGCTTCGTGCATCGCGGCGTGGCGACATGGGCGTCTGCGCACGAGCGCCGCATCTTCATCAACGCGCGCTGGAAACTCGTCGCGCTCGATGCGGCGACGGGCAAGCCGATCCCGACCTTCGGCGCAAACGGCGAAGTCGACATGACCGCGCAGCTTCGTCGCCGGGTGAATCGTGCACACTACACGAACACGTCACCGCCGGTGGTCTTCGGCGATCTGGTGATCGTGGGCAACGGTGTGGGTGATCGTTTGCGCTACCGCAACGATCCGCCCGGCGACGTGCAGGCGTTCGACGTGCACACGGGTCGACGAGTCTGGAGTTTTCACACCGTGCCCGACTCGGGCGAATTCGGCTGGAAAACGTGGGAGAATGGCGCCTACGCCTACATGGGTCACACCAACGTGTGGGCGCCGATGAGCCTCGATGC
>JANMWU010000700.1:0-11152 GCA_031380785.1 Gemmatimonadaceae bacterium | reverse complement strand
GTCCTTCCGGCGCCAGGACGCGCCGTAGCTCTGCGACGTGACGCTCGACATCGTACGTCGCCCAGGGCTTTGCTGACCGACCGAATCCCAGCAGGTCAACCAGCAGATGACGTCCCGCCAACGCAGGGCCGCTGCCTGTTGTGAGCACGTAGGTCCAGAAGCGCGTCGTCGCGCCGATACCGGGCAGGAACACGATGGTCGGCGCGCCGGTGCCATTGACTGACGTGAAAAGCAGCCGACGTCCCTCATCACCGCGATCCGCGTCAACGACCGCCAGCGCTGCCGTTGCCGACAGCACGGCAACGACGCCCATTCCGACGCGCGAACAAAAGATCCGACGCGAAACCCGCAACCGCGGTCGCTCCGCAGGGCGGGGTTCGGAGTGAGATCGATGAGACTTCTTCATGGCGAGCGGCTCCCAATCTTCTGTGTTGCGTGCGGTGGCGTGTGATCATGATACAGACTGTGGCGGCAACCGGGTCAGCACGCAACGCGCGAGGCGTTTTGCAGTATGCCGCCGTCAGGTGTTTGTCCCGCAGAAACCAGTTGCCTGATCGCGCGCAATCAACGAAATTTAGTCGTAACACCACACTTGAGCACGGTCGTCTTGTCAGCCACGTGTTCGGTGTGGACGCGGAATTGCAGACTGTTGTCTCGCGTTCCGCTGCGTGCGCACGTCCTCCGGGGCATTGCGCCTGACACGCGCGTGGACGGGAGCAAGCGCGTTTTCGTCTGCACCATTCACAATTTTTCACGAGTAAAAATGCTGCACGCGACCGACGACAACATGAACCGCTTGATGCAGGAATGCGGCCGAAACTGTCTCGAAACTTTCGCGACATGTACCGCGGCCGCTGCACACTGCCTCGAAATGGGCGGTGAGCATGCCGGGCGCGAGCATCAGACCACGCTGCTGGATTGCGCGCGCCTGAGCGCAACGGCAGCCGAGTTCATACTGCGAGGTTCGCCGATGCACCACTCCGTCTGTGGCGTCTGCGCAATCGCCTGCCGCGTCTGTGAATCGTATTGCCGCTCGCTCAGCGAGCACGACAGCATGATGGTCAACTGCGCCAATATGTGCGCTCGCAGCGCTGATTCGTGTGAGCGAATGTCCGGTGATTATCGGTGAGTGCATTGCACGGCGCCGCGCAGATCGCGCTATTTGACGTGGATACCCTTCGCAGTTACGGCATGCGTTAAAACTTTCATCGGTATAATTCGTGAGCAGTCTGATGCACACTGTTGCATTGTGTTTCGCGACGGCGTGCACGACGGCATGGAGCAGCGGAGTCATCGCGCAGTCACCGACGGCACAGCGTTCATCGCTGACGCTGATTGACGCCGTGCGGATTGCGGGTGAGCGGCGCGATGAAATTCGTGCGGCACGTTTTCGTATTCGCGCAGCCGAAGCGCGACCTCGGATCGTCTCGGCCTTCGCTGATCCAATGATCGCTCCCGCGATCGATCACAAGCCGTTCATGATGTCCGGTGCAGACGTGAGCCTGACGGTCGAGCAGCAATTCCCGCTGTCCGGCATCCGCGGTCACCGGCGTGCGTCGGCGCAGGCGGACCTCACTCGGGTCACCGCCGAGGGAGACCGGACGACGTTGGACGTGAAGCTGCAGGCGGCGACCGCGTTCATGATGCTGCAGGAACGACGCCGCACCGCAACGCTGCTGCTCGAGCAGATCACGTTCGCTCGTGAGGTTGTTGGCGCAGCTAATGCGCGATACGCCAACGGCACCACATCGCAATCCGACGTCTTGCGCGCGGAATTGGAGGTTGCACGGCTCGAGGCGTCGTCGCGCGCGCTGGTGGCGGATATTCGCGGCGCTGAAGCCATGCTCAATACGAGCATGGCCTACGATGCGGAAGCAGACGTTCCACCACTCGAGCTGTTGCCGCTGGTCGATTCCATTCCGTCGTGGGAAATGGTGAAGCAAGCCTTGGCACGCCGTCCGGAACTCGTTGCTGGGCAGGCCGAGATCGCGCGTGCGGACGCCGACGTACTCGTCATGCGCGACATGTATCGCCCGATGGCAACGGTGCGTACGGGGCTGGCGTCCACCATGGCGGAAGGGCGCGGCTGGATGACGATGCTTGGGCTCAGTCTGCCGATCTGGCGCACGAAGCTCCGTTCCGGTGTCTCCGAAGCACAGGCGATGCGCGACATGACCGCTGCGGACCTGCAAGCGATGAGGCGCATGATCGAAGGCGATGCAGCCGGCGCGGTGAGTCAGCTCACAGCATGGCGCGATCGGCGGCTGGCGCTCCGTGTCAACGTGCTGCCGCGCGCGCGCATGGCGATCGAGCCTGTGTTAGCAGGCTACGCGGCGGGTCGCTTGCCGCTCGTCAGCGTGATCGAGGCGGTGCAGGCGCTCTGGTCCGTGCAATCCGCACTGATCACAGCCGATGCCGAAATGGGCCTCGCGTGGGCCCGTTTCGGCCGCGCAATTGGTTCCTATGAGGCACTTCGTCAATGATCAGCGCGTCACCGCGCCGTCAGTTCGCGGTACCCCTGATTTCAGCGGGGCTCACAGCCGTGGTTTTCACCGTTGCCCTGTTCGTGCAGCGCGCGCGCGAGGTGTGGCCGTTTTCCGCAGCCGCGACACCACCCGCGGTGGTAAAGACACCGACACCGATTGCTCCTGCTCAGCCACCTGGCATGATCGCACGCGTGCCGGTCGACGTTGCGGCAGTCACAGTCCAGGCGCTCGACATCAGAACCGAGGAAGTGCACCGCCAGAGCATGACCCAATCCGTCCGCGCAGTGGCCACGGTTGTTCCGGACGAGTCACGGATCTCTCAGGTGCACACGCGTGTTTCTGGTTGGATCGAACAACTCGACATAAACACGACGGGTGAGCACGTGCGCGCAGGTCAGGCACTCGCGCGCATCTTCTCACAGGAACTTCTGTCATCGCAGGCGGAGTATCTTGCGGCGCGGCGGACGACCGCCTCCCTCGGCATCATCAGCGTGGTGGTTGCCAGTGGGCGCGCACGATTGGGCGTTCTGGGGATGTCGCCAGCCGACATCGATGATATCGAACGAACCGGTGAGCTGAAACGCTTGGTCACGGTTGTCGCGCCGAGAACGGGCGTGGTCGTGAATCGGGGTATTACCGTCGGAACTACCGTCGATCCGTCCACCACCCTGCTCACCATTGCGGATCTGTCGCGGGTGTGGATTTTCGCCGAAGTTCCTGAAGCAAGCGTTTCCTCGTTGCGCGTCGGCACGTCGGCCCAACTTGATTTTCCTGCGTCGGGCCGTCCAGCGTTCGCCGCACGCATCGAATTCGTGTATCCCATGCTCACCGAGCGCACACGCACACTGCGGGTGCGATTTTCAGCGTCGAATGCAGATGGCCGTTTACGTCCCGGTTATTATGGCAGCGCCGACTTCGCCGCCGTCGGCGAGCAGGTAGTCACCGTCCCGCGCGACGCCGTGGTGAACACCGGGCTGGAACAACACGTCTTCGTCGCAGTCGGTGATCGTTTCGAGCCGCGAACGGTGACGCTCGGCCTGCAGTTGGCGGATCGTGTCGAGGTGCGCAGCGGGCTCGCTCTGGGTGACCGTATCGTCGTTTCCGGCGTATTTCTGATCGATTCCGAAAGCCGCTTGCGTGCGACCGGAGGCGCCGGCGCACACGGTCACAGCGGGTCAGGAAAGTCGACGGCATTGCCCGATGCGCAGATGGACATGCCGGTCGCGCCCGCCACAGTCCCCGCCGTTCGCCGGAAGGACTGATGATCGTCGAACGGATCATCGAGTTCTCGGTGCGCCGCAAGTGGTTCGTCTTCGGCATCGTGTTCCTGCTCGCCGCGTGGGCCATCGATTCGGTGCGCAAGACCCCGCTCGACGCACTGCCTGATCTCTCCGATCCGCAGGTGATCGTGTTCACCGAGTGGATGGGGCGCAGTCCAGATCTGATCGAGGATCAGATCACCTATCCCCTCATCCGCGCTCTGCAAAGCACGCCGGGCATCAAGACAGTGCGCGGCTATTCGATGTTTGGAATGAGCTTCGCGTACGCGATTTTCAAGGATGGTACCGACACCTACTGGGCTCGTACACGTGTGCTCGAGCAGCTCGGGCGCGTGCGTCAGCTGCTCCCGACGGACGTTTCACCGACGCTTGGTCCCGACGCCAGCGGATTGGGGTGGGTGTATCAATATGTGCTGAAGGACAGCACCGGCCGGATGGATCTCGCCGAGCTCCGGGCGCTGCAGGATTTCACCGTGCGACCCGCGTTGCAGTCCGTCAGCGGCGTTGCCGAGGTTGCGTCGGTCGGCGGATTCGAACGTCAGTACCAGATCGTGATCGATCCCAATCGACTCGTTGCATTCGGACTCTCTCTGGGCGACATCACCCGCTCGGTCCGCGACGCAAACGCGGAAGTCGGTGCGCGCGTGCTGGAGATGGCGGGCCGCGAATACGTGCTGCGCGGACGAGGCTACGTCAAAGACCTGTCGGATATCGAGCGAAGTGTCGTGGCCGTCGGCGCCGGTGGGACACCGATTCGACTGGGCGATGTGGCACGGGTCGGCTACGGTCCCGAGATCCGACGGGGTGCATCTGACTGGAACGGGACTGGCGAGGCAGTCGGTGGCATTGTCGTGATGCGCATCGGATCCAATGCGCTGCAGGTGATTCGCGCCGTGCAAGCGCAGACTGCGACCCTGCAGCTTCCCGCCGGCGTTCATCTGATTCCAACATACGACCGCTCCGAGCTGATCGTGGGAGCAGTCAACACATTGACGAACACGTTGATCCAGCAGGCGATTGTGGTCACGATCATCTGTCTCATCTTCCTGTTCCATGCGCGATCGGCGCTCATCGTGATGATCGTGCTACCGTTGTCGGTACTGTTGTCGTTCATCGCCATTCGCTATCTCGGGCTCTCGTCGAACATCATGTCGTTGGGCGGCATTGCGATCGCGATTGGCGAGCTGGCCGATGCGGTGATCGTCCTGATCGAGAACGCGCATGTGCGATTGTCCTCGGCGGCGCCGGACGCCGATCGTCAACGCGTGATCGTCGATGCCTGCAAGGAAGTCGGGCGTCCGATCTTCTTTTCGCTGCTGCTGATCACGATCAGTTTTCTGCCGATCTTCACGCTCGCTGGTCAGGCAGGCCGGCTGTTCATGCCATTGGCGTATACGAAAACATTCGCAATGTTCTCGGCCGCGATACTGTCCATCACGCTCGCGCCGCCGCTGATGGTGCTGCTCCTGCGTGGTCGGTTCCGCACCGAAGCGCAGAATCCCGTCAGCCGCATTCTGAGCCGCGCCTATCGGCCCATCGCCGTCCTGGTGGTTCGATTTCGCTACGCCGCGGTGAGCGTGGCAGCGCTCGTGATGGTGGCGACGGTGCCGCTGTTTCAGCGGCTGGGCTCGGAGTTCATGCCGCCGCTCGACGAAGGCTCGCTGTTGCTGATGCCGAGCACATTTCCTGGTATCGCCATCGAAGAGGCGCGGCGCGCGTTGGTGGCGCAGGATCGGATCATCATGCAGTTTGCCGAAGTCGCCTCGGTGCATGGCAAGGCGGGTCGTGCCGAGACGGCCACTGATCCGGCGCAACTCGACATGATCGAGTCCGTCATCACTTTGCGACCGCGCGGCGATTGGCCGACGCGATTTGTGCCGCGCTGGTACAGCAGTTGGGTGCCAGATTGGACAAAAGGCGCGTTGCGTCCGCTCTGGCCGGAGCAGCAGACGCGCACGTTGACATCGCTCTCGCGCGATCTCGATGCGGCGCTCCGCATGCCGGGCTATCAGATGGCGATTGCGCCGCCGATCCGGACGCGCATCGACATGCTCTCGACCGGTGTGCGCACACCAGTCGGGATCAAGGTGTTTGGCGACGATCTGAAGGTGATCGAACAAATCAGCGTCGAGCTCGAAGGGATGCTGCGCCAGGTGCCTGGCACGCGGAGCACCTTCGCCGAACGTCAGACCGGCCGCGAGTACATCGACATCGTCCCGGACCGTGACGCGATTGCGCGCTATGGTTTGACGGTGCGCGATGTGCAGGATGTCGTCGAGGCGGCGGTCGGGGGAATGCCGGTCTCGGTGGCGATCGCCGGTCGCGCGCGCTTCTCGATCAATGTGCGGTATGCTGCAGATCAACGATCGGACCCAGAGGCGCTGCGCCGCATTCTCGTACCGGTCCAGTCAACCGGCAGTGTCATCGAGTTCGGGAGCGGCAACAGCGGCGCGGGTGCGAGCGCGCAAACGGCTGGCGTGGCTGGGTCGAGCGATGGT
The DNA here is from genome assembly GCA_031380785.1 of Gemmatimonadaceae bacterium. GTDB lineage: Bacteria > Gemmatimonadota > Gemmatimonadetes > Gemmatimonadales > Gemmatimonadaceae > JACMLX01. The sequence continues at coordinate 4,888 of JANMWU010000700.1, read as the reverse complement.
GGCGCGGGCGGAGGTATGGGCTCGATGGGTGGCGGCGGTGCGGCAGCATCACGGACGACATCCGGTGCCACTGACACGCCGCCGATGGGTGGCGCGTCATCCGGGCAGGAGTTCCTCGACCGATGGCGCCAACCTGGCGCGGCCGTGCCACTCGGCCAGCTCGCCGACGTGCGGGTGACCACCGGTCCGCCGATGATCAAGGACGAAAACGGAGTTCTGGTGGGCTACGTATTTGCGGACATCGACCAGAACGTGCGCGATCTTGGTGGGTGGGTCAGTGATGCGAAGGCACTGGTGGCGTCCAGACTCACGCTGCCGACCGGGTATCGCGTGCAGTGGACGGGTCAGTACGAGTTTCTTGCCGCAATGGAGTCGCGGCTCCGGTATGTCATTCCCCTGACACTCGCGCTGGTCGTCGTGCTGCTGTTTCTGGCGTTGCGCGGCTGGCCGCAGACGCTTCTGGTACTGGCCAGTCTGCCGTTCGCGATCGCTGGCAGCGTCTGGCTGCTGACATTCATGAAGTACAATCTGTCGACCGCCGTCTGGGTCGGGTTGATCGCGGTCGCGGGTGTTGCCGCCGAAACCGGTATCGTGATGGTCGTGTATCTCGACGAGTCGTTCGCGCGCAACATGCGCGAAGGACGCATCACAAAACCGGAGGACGTCGACGCGGCCGTCGTGGAAGGCGCAGCGTCGCGCGTGCGGCCGCTCATCATGACGGTGGCAACGACGGTGCTGGGCTTGTTGCCACTGCTCTGGGAATCAGGCGTGGGCGCAGATGTCTCCGCACGGACCGCCGCGCCAGTCGTTGGTGGTCTCTGGGCGAGTATGGCCCTGACGTTGCTGGTGTTGCCGGCGGCCTACACCATCTGGCGGCGCCATCAGGTGCGCGTTGCGTCCGTCAAGACTGCACCGGCACCGCCGCTGGCCATGCCGATCCTCGCAGACGTCACATGACATCGGCATTCACGCACGGACCAACGGCGTCGCCACCCGCCATCCCGCCGATCGATCCGCCATCGGCAGGCGCTGGCCTGTCGTCGGCTGATGCCGACCGTCTTCTGATCGAGTTCGGGCCCAACGAGCTGCAGGCCGAGACGCCCACGTCACCAATCGCGCTGTTCTTTCGCCAGTTCGCGAGTCCTGTCATCTGGCTCTTGCTTGGTGCCGGCGTGGTGTCTGCCGTTCTCGGTGAAGTACTGGACGCTGGCGCGATTCTCACCATCGTCGTTTTCAACGCGGCGATCGGCTTCGTGCAGGAATACAGGGCGCAGCAGGCCGTGCTCGCGCTCCGCAGAATGACGGCGCCGACGGCACGCGTGATGCGCGACGGTCACAGCGTGATGGTGCCGGCATCAGCCATCGTGCCGGGCGATCTGCTGATGCTCGAAGCGGGCGATGTGACGGCTGCCGATGCGCGGTTGCAGACCGCCCACGCGTTGACGACCAACGAAGCGCCGCTCACCGGGGAGAGTGTTCCAGTGGAGAAATCCACGACACCGACGTCGGCGAACACACCACTGGCTGACCGTCACGACTTCGTGTTCATGGGCACATCGATCGCGACGGGTACCGGCGCCGCCATCGTCGTCGCAACGGGCATGCACACGGAGCTCGGCCAGATCGCGGACCTGCTGGCCACTGCCGAGGAGAGCGCGACGCCATTGCAGATCCGGCTGGCTCGCGTCAGCACGATGTTGTTGTTCATCTGCGGCGGGATCGTCGTCCTCGTTGCCGCTGCGGGACTGTGGCGCGGCTGGCCGGTAATCGAGGTGTTCATGGTGGCCGTGTCGCTTGCGGTCGCCGCGGTGCCCGAAGGATTGCCGGCGGTGGTCACGATCGCACTCGCTGTCGGCGTGCAACGCATGGCTGCGCGCCATGTGCTGGTGAGAAAGTTGCCCGCCGTCGAGACGCTGGGGAACGCCACCGTGATCTGCACCGACAAGACCGGCACGCTCACCACCGGCGTGATGCGCGTTCGTGAGCTGTGGGGCGGCGACGATGCACGACTGCTGTCGGCGGCGGCCGCCTGCGTCGATGCTGAGCTGGGACGCGATGGCGCGGCGGGCGTTGGCGATCCGACGGAGCTGGCCATCCTGATTGCCGCGGCCGAGATCGGGATTCACCGCGCCGAGATCGAAACCACCAACGTACGCGTCACAGAAGTACCCTTTGATTCGATCCTGAAGCGGATGTCGATCGAGCGCGCGGACCATCAGGTCTACATCAAAGGTGCCATCGAAAGTCTGCTGCCACTGTCCACGAGCCACCCGGATGGCATAGCAGAAGCCAATACACACATGGCGCAGCGCGGCCTGCGCATTCTGGCGGTCGCGGTCGCGCCGGCGGGCATCGGGACGAACGCAACGCTGCTGGGTTTGATCGGTATCGCCGACCCCCCGAGGCCTGAAGCGATCGAAGCCATCGCCGCTGCGCGTGCCGCAGGCATCACCACCGTCATGATCACCGGTGATCATCCACTGACCGCGCTGACCATCGCACGGGAACTCGGCATCGTGACCGCCACGGACAAGGCGGATGACGTGGTGCATGCGCGCGCCACGCCAGCCGACAAGATCCGGATTGTGCGCGACTGGAAGGCACGCGGTGCAATCGTGGCGATGACGGGTGACGGTGTCAACGACGCGCCGGCGCTGCGCGAGGCACACATCGGCATCGCCATGGGCCTGACCGGAACGGAAGTGACACGCGAAGCCTCGGACATTGTGCTCGCCGACGACAACTTCGCGAGCATCGTCGCCGCGATTCGCGAGGGACGCGGCATCTTCGACAATATTCGCAAGACGCTGGTCTATCTGCTGTCCGGCAACATGGCGGAGCTGACGGTCATGCTCGTCGCCGCGCTCAGCGGCTTGCCGCTGCCGCTGGTCCCTTTGCAGCTGTTGTGGATCAACGTCGTGACCGATGGACTCCCCGCACTTGCGCTCGTCCTCGACCCGCCGGACGCTGACGTGCTTCAGCGCCCTCCACGATCGCCCGACGAGGCCATGCTGGGGCTCGCACAGTGGCAATTCATCATCATCACGGGCGTCTTGCAGGCCGCTGCCACGCTCGGCATGTACGTGTGGGCACTCGAGACACGGAGTATTCCGGAAGCGCGCAATCTCGCGTTTTCCGTGCTCGTCTTCGGCGAACTTTTCCGCGCGTTCACGGCGCGCAGCACGACCAGACTGTTCTGGGAAGTCGGTGTCTTCACCAACGTGCGATTGCTCATCGTTATTCTGTGCTCGGCGGTATTGCAAGTGGCGTTGCACCACATTCCGCTGGCGCAGCGCGTGCTCGATCTCGCACCACTCACGCTCACAACGTGCGTACTGACGATCGCTGTTGCGCTGATACCAATCGCGCTGATCGAAGTCGCGAAGCTGATTCGGCGCCGCAGCGCGGGCGGCGTGAAGCCGGAACGCACCGCAGCAAGCGTCGTCGGATGATGCACACCGCGGCACCCGGCGGGCCGGTTCCGGACGCGAAAGCTGAGCCAACGACAGGCGCTGAATGTCAGGTGACTGGCGTGCTTCGTCCCCAAGCTGGCGCTTCCCGCAACGCCGCCTTGACCGCTCGGCGACGTGCGAACCTTGAGAACGGCCGCCTATTTATGCATCATAAAGCCGCGCCGTATCCGTCGCATCCACAGTTCGACCCAATCATCGTGGTGAATCGTAAATCCTCCGACGCTGCCAACACCGCCAAGGCACAGAAGCCGAGGGTGTCGGCGGCGACGACTCCGCGGCTGCAAGATACCGTGCGCCTTTCAGCCGACGGCCTCGCGAAGGTCCTCGGCGACCTCGAGGCGCGTGTCATGACGGCCGTCTGGGTGTTGGCGCAACCAGCGGCGGCGCGTGCCGTACACTCGGAAGTAATTCGGAGCCATCCGGTGGCGCTGCTGACGGTGGTGACGGTGCTCAACAAGCTTGTTGGCAAGCGCATGCTGACGCGCAAGACACGCGCTGGGCTTTTGCACTTCGAAGCGGTGATGAGCGAATCAGCGTTCATGGCGCACGCCAGTCGTCGCGTCGTGGAAGGAATTCTGTCCTTCGGACCGGATGCCGTTGCGGCGTCACTCGTGGACGTGCTCGCCGAGCGCGATCCGAAGCAGCTTGCTGAGCTGGCGCGGTTGATTCAGCAGCGCATGAAGCGCTGAATGATGCTCCCGTCGACTGCGTGTGGCCGGCTCGCACTGCTGGGAGTGAGCGATGCACCGTGAGTTCCTGCGCGGAACCGTCAAAGAGCACGAGGCGCGACACCGTCGGCGGGTTCTGATCGTTACGGGTATCCTCACGCTCATCGCGACCAGCCCAGTACTCGGCCATCACCTGAGCACCCGACTGAGCGAGGCGATCGCGGGACGGGATCACGTGTGGGTCGTGTGTCTCATCGCGCTGCATGAACTGCTCGCACCCGTCCACACTCTCTTTCACGTGCTGTTGTTCGTGGGCGTTGTGTACGCAATCGCTGACCGTACGCGCGCGTGGGTCAGCCATCGACATGCGCTGCGCCTGCTCGCATCACGTCGGTTTTCGTGCCATGATCCCGTGTGGAAAAGTGCGTCGCTCGCAGGCGTGCCGCAGGCCGTGATCGTGTTGGGCGACCATCTCCCGAATCCAGCCTTCACGACCGGTTGGTTTCGTCCAAAGATCTACGTTGATGTTCGCCTGCAGTCGGATTTGACACGTGAACAGCTGGCGGCGGTTCTCGCGCACGAATACGCGCACGTGCGCCGACTTGACCCAGCTCGTCTGACGCTGCTTCGCGCGCTCGGCTGCATGCTCTTCTGGTTGCCGGCACTCAGACGTCTCGCTGAGGATGTTGCGGATGACGCGGAAATCGCCGCCGACAATTTCGCCGTGCGTGGCGATCCGATGGTGCT
>JANMWU010000353.1:0-9930 GCA_031380785.1 Gemmatimonadaceae bacterium | reverse complement strand
GGAGCTTCGCGCCGCCAATGGTGGCCTTCCGGGCGTGAAGGCACTCGGCCTCGTGGTCGATGGACAGGCGCAGGTGAGCATGAACATCACCGATCTCGGCGCGGTGTCGCTGCACGAAGCATTCGACGCGGTGAAGCGCGCGGCCGATGCGCGCGGTATTGGCGTCACGCACAGCGAGATCATCGGACTGGCGCCGCAACACAGCATCGAGCAAAGCTTTGCAAACCGGATCATGCTTCGGGACGGCCGCGATACCGTGTCGCTTGAACACCGCGTCGCGCATTCGCAGCCCGCCGACGAACTCACGCAGACCGCACACGCCATCGCCTCGCTCGATCTGCCGGAAGCCAGCGGTACCGCGTCTGCGCTGGCGGCGATTCTCGCATCGGCCACCGTGCGTCTCGCGGCCGGCGTGCACGTCGCACGCGCGAAGACGACCGTCGCCGAGTCGCTGCGTCACGTCGTTGATTCAGCCGCGATACTCGAGCGACATCTGCACGCTGCCGCGCGCGATGATGCGTCGGCGTGGCAGGGTGTGGTCGCCGCGCGTCGCGCCCTCGCACGGTTTCCCGATGCGACCGGGGATCGCTTCCGCACCGTGGACGCTGCGCTGATGGCTGCGAGTGCCGTGCCGCTGCGCATCGCGCGACTCGCGGCTGATGTGCTGGCGCTGGCGGCCGAATCAGCGGCAGCGGGCGATCACGTCACTGCCCCCGACGCGTGGGCCGGTGCCACGATTGCGCATGCGTCGGTGCAGGCGGCGCTGGGGCTTGTGCGGGGCAATCTTGCGATGCTTGCCGATACGACGCTCGCCGTCGGACCAAAGGACGAGGCGCGCAGGCTGCAGCACCGTGCCGACGCGCTGCTTGGTGAAACCGCGCGCGCGGTCGGACATGTGAGCGGCGCGTGAGCAGTTCTGTCCACCAACCGCTGCTTTCGTTCGCTTGATCGCGGCGCCGGATCGCACACCTCGAATACAGTCGGACGGCGACGCACCGGTGTCAGCGACTCACCTGTGCGGCAACGTCGGCAACGGTGGTGCCGCGGAGAAACGCGTCACGCGCCGCGCCAAGCGTTCGCCATTTGAGATGCGCGGCACACGGTCGCGCATCCGAGCAGCGTGTCTGGCCGAGCAAACAGGCGTGCGACGCCACCACCGGCTCGAATGGCTCGATTACTTCCGCAAGTCTGATTCGCGACGCCGGCCGCGCCAGACGAAACCCACCACTGCGGCCGCGCGTCGACTCGAGCAGACCAGCCCGCGTGAGTTGGTTGAGAATCTTGCCGCGATAGTTCGCTGGCACACGCACCTTGCCCTGCATCGACACCGCCGGCACGAGCGAGTCAGGCGGCTGCTGCGCAAGATAGGCCATGATACGGAGCGCGTATTCTGAGGTCTGGGAAAGCACGGGAGTTCGAGGTGGAATCGGGAGCGGGATGCATCGAGTCAACATCGCTCGACGGCGGATGGGAACAGCCCTCACCCAGCTGCACGGATGCGCCGACACGGAGCGGGAAGTCAGAAGTCTTTGCGGTCGAAAGCCCTGGCGCCGAGCCACCAGGGCACTGCCACCCACAGGCCGAGCGCGAGGATTGCGATGGTCGCGCCCCCAGTCGTCCCGAACGCTGCCCGGAACACAGCACCGGTGTATCCCATCAGCGCCGCGACGTCGAGGCGGAGCAACAGAATCGTTCGAGCGAGGTCGATCGGATTGAGCGCCATTGCCGCCAGCAGGCCGCGCTCGATCGGCCAGTCGCGGAAGGCGGTTGCGAGGGCGAGCACGAGTCCATCATACAGAATGCCCATACCAAGCCACGCCAGAACCGCAACACCGAGTCCGCGCGCACGATCGTTGACGCTGACGGTCACCAGAAACGCCAGCGCAGTGAACACACAGACCAGCAGGACGCTGATCGCGACAAGCATCGCCAGCATCGGCGACGTTGTCGCGTCCAGCGCATGTTCGACAACAAACGGCAGCGTCAATCCAAGCGCTGTAGCGGCGGCCAGCGGAATCGTGAGCCCGAAATACAGGCCGATGAAGAGTGCGCGACGCGGGATCGGCTGCGCCAGCAGCAGCTCTGTGAACTCGCGCGCGCTGTAGAGCGACGCGGACCCGAGGATCAACGCAATCAGGGGAATCAGCAACAGGACCACGTTCAGTAACGACACGAGCGCCGAAGGCCCGCTGCCGGCGAGCCGGAGCATCAGGTCGCCGGCCACTGTGAGCACAATGGCATAGGCGATCACCCAACGCTTGCGCAGCACGTCGCGTGACTGATGCAGAGCGATGATCCAGGACAGCTCGACGCGACTGAGCGAAACGGCAACGATGGCTGTCATACGCGAGTCTCCCGCACCATGCGTACTCGCAGCGACTCGCCGCACTCGAGTGTCGCCGCGGGAATGTTCGCCGCCGGCGTCTGCATCAGCGCCGCGAGGGCCGCGTCAAGTGTCGTCGCACCGGTGTCGTGCAGCAGGACGGCAATGGGCCCGGCAAACCGGATCGCGCCGTCCAGCAGGAACGCGATCTCGTCCGCCAGCACGGCCAATTCCGCGACGACGTGTGTCGTGAGCAGAATAGTCGCACCGGCGTCGCGCGCGGCGACGACGGCAGACTTGAAGACGGAAGCCGCGAGTGGGTCGAGACCGGCGGTCGGCTCGTCAAGGATCAACAGTGACGGACGATAGCGAAATGCGATCACCGCCGAGAGCTTCTGGCGCGTACCACCGGAGAGTGTGCGCACGGGCTTGTCGAGCTGGCCAGCCACCTGAAATCGCTCGAGGAGCGCACCGTCCGGCACCACATCCGGTCGCAGCGCATCGAGCATCGCGAGCACCTCATGGCCGGTGAGGTTGTCCGGGAAGCTGGGCTGCTGGGGCATGTAGCCAATGGCGGCGCGGGCCGCCGGCAGTCGCACGTCGCGACCATCGGCAAGCGTGATGCTGCCGCGATCAGGTCGCGAGAGTCCGAGAATGCAGCGGATAAGCGTGCTCTTTCCGGCGGCGTTCGGACCGACGACCGCCGTCACGCGCCCTGGCGTGAGTGCAAGGTTCAGACTGCGCAGCACGGGGATGGCGCCGAAGCGCTTGTGAACGTCAGAGATGCGGATCACCTGTGCGCCCGCATGGCAGGAGCCGTATCGATCACCGTGGCCGGGACGAGCACTGGCAGCACGCGCTCCGCGATGTCAAGCAGGTCAAGCAGGAAGGAGCGCAGCAGAATCAGTGCCGGAGGATTGTTCTCGACGATCAGCGCAAAGAGGCGCACCGGATGATGCGGAACGTCGCCAACTCCGTTGCGATCGAGATCGTAGCCCCTGTAGGAGTCCCAGTAGTTGCCGTGCAGTTGCGTTGAGTTGCGCTCGCCCGAGGCGACGACGTCGAAGGCATTCGCGATGAAGTCATTGCCCGCGATGGTGTTGTCGTCGGCATTCGTCATCAGGCGGATGGCCCAGCCATTTCGTTCGAGTCGGTTACCGAGGATCTGGTTCCGGTTCGCATCCTCGAGATGGAGTGCCACCGAGTTCGCGCGAAACGTGTTCCCCTCTATCCGCGAATCGGAGATGGCTTTCAGCAGCAGCCCGTACGAGGCACTGCCGCGCGCGTCGGCGAACAGGTTGTCGCGGATCTCGACATGATTCGTATACATCACCGCGATTCCCGCCGCGTTACCGACGAACTGGTTGCGGACGTACTGACAACTGTCAGAGAACATGAAGTGCAGGCCGTAGCGCCCGTTTCTTCGGCTGATGTTGTCCCGTACAACACCGCCATGCGTGAACTCGAAATAGATCCCGTCGCGATGCTGTTCGATGATGTTGCGCGTCAGGTGCACGTCGCGGGCATACCAGAGGTGGATGCCATTGCCCGCGTCCATCTCGCCACCGGCGTTGCCGACAATCACGTTGTCGCGGACGTCGCATCCCGTCACACGCGCGAGATAGATGCCAAAAAATGCGCCCTCGATCCGGTTGCCGATGATGCGGCAGTCGCGCGTGTCCACAAAGCGCAGCGCGGCACGATCATCGATGCCGCTGAAGCCCGTATGCCGCAGCGTAAGCCCCTCGACCGTGACATGCGGCGCAAAAACGATCAGGATCGCTCGCTGCCCTTCGCCGTCGAGCACCGCGCCGGCTTCACCTCGGATCGTGACGGATTGCCGCACCAGGATGGTCGGTTCGCGATACAGCCCGCGGTGCAGGAACAACGTGTCAGACGGCTGCGCGCCCGCGAGCGCCGCGGCAACCGGCGCACCCGTGCCGGGATAGACGTCAATCGTGCGCGCTGCATGCACGGTGGTCGCGCACAGCAGACCGAGGCCGGTGAGCGTAGCTCTGACGCGCCGTGCTCGCGCTGCGACGTCAGTGCCCATCGCGCATGGCCCCTGTGAGCCCGTCGCCAACGCTCGCCGTGTTTCGAGCCGCAGCCAGCAGTGTCTGCCAGTCGCTGAGACGGCCACCGTAGCGCGCCGTGATGGCGATGCCGTTGGCGCTGTTCGTGCGCTTCGCGAGCGCGAGCAGCGACCGGCCCATCGGAGACGCCACCGTCGCACCGGTGACAAAAACCGCCTCGGTGGCGGCAATCCACGTTCCGGGATGCTCGAAGTCACTCACCCAGATTGATTGCACGCGGCCCGCGTCAGCCACTGCGACGTACGAGGCCGCACATTCGATCGCGTCGAACGTCTGCACGCGCCCTGTCCGCGTGATGACTTCGGCTCCGAAGCGCGGATCCGTGATCATCATGCGGCACTGCGCGCACTCGTCGGTTCCCGCTACCAGCGCACGTGGTCCCGCCGTGCCGCACGACGCAAGCAGCAACGCCGCAACCGCCGCAATCGCTGCGGTCGGCGCCGCGGTGACGGCACCCGATGGGCGCACCGCGGTCGCCACTGGCGTACGCTTTCCGATCAGCAGATACAGCAGCACCGAACCAATCACGGCGCCAGAGACGATCAGCATCCAGCCGCCGGTGTCGGGATACGAATTGGCGACAAAATTCAGAATCTGCTTCGAGCCAAACAGCGGCGGCTGGTACGACAAGCCGGGGATGCGGATCGCGGCATCCGGGTTGAGATTGTGGCCGTATTTGTATTCCCACTTCCAGAAGTCATAGACTCCTGCCGCCAGTGTGGTAATGACCAGACTGGCCCAACCGATGTACACGCGGCGCGAACCGACCCAGGCGACCAGCAGGCCAGTCAGTACGATCGCACCGGCAATCCACGGCATGAAACGCAGCTCCGGAATTGCATCCGGCTCGATGCGTGCCATGCCGATGTAATGATTGAGTCCGTTGATGTTGGCGAGATCGTGCTCCTTCACGCCGGTCACGCCATTGACGTGAATCAGCATCCCGATGCCCTCGGGGTATTGCGGCGCCTCGAGTGTGACGCGCCAGAGCGGAAAGGCGAACACGCCAAGCACCATCAGCGCGGCTGAGGCAACCAACCACCGAGTCACACGAGGCATCGGAATAACCTGTCACGAAAGGGACATGCATTGGCGGCGGCAGCAAGCGCCGCCGTCGCTTGGACGGAAACACCGTTCAGGGCTTCGCCTTGACTGCGGCAGCGATCGTTGCGTCCACGTTCTGACCGACGCGTCCGGAGTTCGCAAGCAAGGGTGTTGTCGATCCTGCCGGCGAGACTCGGACGTACCCCTGCATCTCCTGGTGCAACGCCGAGCAGAAGTCGGTGCAGTAGAACGGGTAGACACCAATCCGCGTCGGAATCCACTTCATAGTGCGGGTTTCGCCTGGCATTACCAGGACTTCGGCCGTGTTCGCACCCATGATGGCAAATCCGTGCGGCATATCCCAATCCTGCTCGATGTTGGTCACGTGGAAGTAGACCGTGTCACCGAGCTGCACCCCTTCGATGTTGTCCGGCGAGAAGTGGCTTCGCAGCGCGGCCATGCGCACGTGCACCTGGCGGCCGGTGCGATTGATGCCCGTCTCACGTTCCGTCCGAACCACCTGCGGGTGACGATTCTCCTTCAGCGAGTAAAACCTGACCTGGCGGTCACGGATCACACTGGCGGCGATCGCATTGGCGTAGTGCGGCTCGCCGATGGTCGGGAAGTCGAGCAGAAGTTTCATCTTGTCACCTTCAATGTTGTACAGCTGTGCCGACTGCGCGAGCTCAGGACCCGTGGGCAGAAAACGGTCCTTCGTGATCTTGTTCATCGCGAGCGCGTACTTCCCGGCCGGCTTGCTTGTGGCGCCGCCCGGAATCATCAGGTGACCCACCGAATAGAAGGTTGGCGCACGATCGATCACTTCCCACGTGCCCAGCTTCCACTTCACAATCTCCGACGAGAGGAACATCGACGTGTAGGCGAAGCCCTTGCCATCGAATTCCGTGTGCAACGGCCCGAGGCCAGGATTCTTCACTTCGCCGGCCAGGACGCTGGCGTAGCGCAGCACGGGAATTCCCTCGACGTTGCCTTCGAAGTCTTTCTTCTCGATCGCGGCCATCATCTTCGAGAAGCTGTGGACCGGAATCACAGAGGCCAACTTGCCACCGGCGACGATGTACTCACCCGTCGGATCCACGTCCGCCCCGTGCGGCGACTTCGGCGTCGGGAGGAAGTACATCACACCCGGACAGGCCGCCGTCTCGAGCGTCGTGACACCCGTTTCCCGGATCACGTGCGCCGTGCGGGTGAACGGATCCATCACATTGTGCAGATACTCTGTCGCCATCGGCTTGCCCTTGCCATCGGCAACGCAGCGCTCCGCGGCCTTCCAGTTCACGGCCGCGATAAAGTCCTTGTCGTTGCGTGACGCGTTCGCCTCGAGGAGGCTGTTGGCCTGCTCGGAATTGTATGAGGTGAAGAACATCCACCCGTCGGAGGGGCCTTTGCCGGCACGCGCGAGATCGTAGTTGAAGCCAGGCACCAGCAGCTGGAACGCGATCCGCATCTTGCCCGGCTCATTGGCCTTGATGAAGCTGATCGACCCGCGGAAGCCCTGCTTGTACGCTGAGATCGGCATGTCCCGATTCGGGATCGGAACGCTGAAACGCGTCGAGGCGACCGCATACTCGGTGTTCTGAGTGATGAACGGCGACGCGTGGTTGCCGGCGGAGTTGGGGATCTCGATGATCTCCTCCGTCTCCATCCGCGTCAGATCGACGCGTGCGACGCGCGGAGTGTTGTTCGCGTTGACGAAGAGCCAGCGCCCGTCATCCACACCCTTCGTCTGCGATAGAGCCGTGTGATGCAGGTCGTCCCACGGCACAAAACCGTACGACGTTTCAAGCATCGGCTTCGTCTCCTCGTTGTAACCCCAGCCGTTTTCGGCGTGCTGGCTGAAGACGGGGATAAGCTTCAGCAGACGGCCGGACGGCAAACCGTAAACGCCGACCTGCCCATTGAAGCCGCCCGACAGGAAGGCGTAGAACTCGTCGTACTTGCCAGGCGCGACATACACCGCCTGTGCCGCATTGCCGCCGACGAGCGCGGTGTTGGGCTGTTTGGCGCCGGTCGGCGCGCAGGCATAGGCCAGGACGATCGCCGATCCGACGACGATCGCGGCGAGGCCAGCCTTCCCTGGGGTGAGTATCCGGGACATCACGCGCTCCTTGAACAATGTGAGGGAGCGTGATCACGGTACCAGGCACGCTCAGGACGATAGGTACGTCCACGGCGCTTTGGCTGAAGTCGGCCATTACCTGAGAAAATGTAGGGTGATATCCGACATTCCCATCCGCATATGCGATTTATGTTGGCGGTGACACCTGCTGCCGGTTGCCATCCGCGCCGGTACCCCGAACCTCGCTCCCGTCAACATGACACACCGTGTGAGACACACCGCCGTCACGCCGCTTCTCCTTTGTGCGTCAACACTGCTGGCTGGCTGCGGCGGTGACTCCAAACCAGCCTCAGGTTCTGACACTGCCGCACCTGTGGCCGCCGCAGTGGAGCCTGTTGCGAACAAGGGCGAAGCGACCTTTGGACAGATTTGCGCCACCTGTCACCAATCCACTGGCGTGGGCGTCGAGGGCACCTACCCGCCGCTGAAGCACTCGAGCTGGCTCACTGGCGACCCAAGCGTGCCGATCGCGATCGTGATTGCCGGACTGCAGGGTGAGATCAAGGTCGAGGGCAAGGTCTACAACGGCGCCATGCAGCCATGGGGCATGCTCAGCGACGATGACGTGGCGAACGTGCTGACCTACGCCCGATCCCAGTGGGGCAATACGGCCGGGCCGGTGACTGCCGCGCAGGTCAAGAGCATTCGAGAGAAGCTGGGTAATCGTGGGACGTGGACCGCCGACGAGCTGAAGAAGACGTATCCTGGCGCTGGCGGCTGAGTTCAGCGCCACGTTCTGATCCGAGCCGGCACGGGTCGCCACAGTCGCCGTCGCGCACAGCGCAGGGCCGCGATGCCTTACAACCGCACTTCTTCGTCGAGCAAACCGAGCCGCACGGCAAAGCGTACATAGTCGCTACGATGAGCAAGGCCGATCTTTTCCTGAATGCGCTGCTTGTATGTGTCCACCGTCTTCGCACTGATGTTGAGCTGCGCGCCGATGTCGGGACCGCTGTACCCAGCGGCAATCAGGCGGAGAATTGAACGCTCACGGTCGGAGAGTGACTCGAACTGTGTCTGCTCGGCGGCCCTGTGGTCACGCTTCTTCAACTCCTTGGCGAGCACCCGCACGGCGCCAAGGCGCAGGTACTGGTCGCCACGCGCCACCATGCGTACCGCGTCAACCAGCTCACGATCCGCGGCGTTCTTCACCAGATAACCACTCGCGCCTGCCTCCAGCGACCGCACGAGATGTTCGTCTTCGGCGTGCATTGTGAGGATCAGGATGCGCGACGTGGATTCGAGCCGCTTCAGTTCGCGCGTCGCGGCCGCCCCGTCCATACCGTCCATGCTGATGTCCATCACGACCACATCCGGCGTCAGGCGCATGGCGGCGTCCACCGCCTCGCGGCCATTTTTGGCCTCGCCGATCACGGTGATGTCCGGCGCCGTCTGCAGCACCGCCTTCAGCCCATATCGCACCACCGCGTGATCGTCCGCGAGCAGCACTGTGATTACGTCGTTGTCCATTGCGACCTCCGCGTCTCGTGCAAGTGTGCAGCAAGCGGCGTCCTTCCGGTGTCAGGCGATGCCGGACACTCTTTTGCAACGGGGAAGATACCATTCATGCCAATGCCAGACACCGCCGTTCCCGACCACGTTCTTGCCCGCGTCCTGCACATTGCGTCCGACGCCATCATCTGTGTGGATGAAGCCCAGGTCATTTGCTTTTTCAATGATGGCGCGACGCGGATGTTCGGCTACACCGCACGCGAAGTTCTGGGACAGTCACTGTCGATGCTGCTGCCGGCGCGGTTTCACGCTGCCCACGCAAGGCATGTCCGCAGGTTCGGAGAAAGCGACACGTCGGCGCGCAACATGGCCGAACGGTCACCGATATTCGGCTTGCGCATGAGCGGCGAGGAGTTCTCCGCTGAAGCCGCGATTGTTCACGTGCCGACTGATGGTGGCACACTCTTCGCTGTCGTAATGCGTGATGTGTCCGAGCAGCGGCGTACCGAAGCGCTGGTGCAGCGTGCGCTGGCGGATGCCGAGAATGCCGTGCGTGATCGTGATGATCTGCTGGGTCGAGTGTCGCACGATCTGCGAAATCCCGTCACCGCGGTGAAGCTGCTCGCGTCGGCACTGATGCGGATTTCAAGTGATTCCGCCGCCACGAAAATGCCACCGGCCGCGGTCGAACATGCGAGCGTGATGCTGCAGGCGGCGACGCAGATGGACACGCTCATTCAGGATCTGCTGGACGTCACGCAACTCGAACGTGGCAAGTTGCGCATCGTGCGTCGTCCTGAGGCGATCGGGGCGTTGATCGCGACGACGGCCGATCTGCTGGCGCCACTCGCCCGGTCACGTGGTGTGACGCTGGAAAC